>NZ_JBWOPL010000115.1:0-2147 GCF_056451265.1 Rhodocaloribacter sp.
GTCACGTCCTCGAAGCGCCAGCCGCCGAGGTTGCGAAAGAGGGCGTTCGGCCCTTCGAGGCGGGCCAGGTAGACGTCCGTCCATCCGTCGCCGTCCACGTCGGCGAGCGCCACGCCCGAGCCGTTCATGAGGTGGCGGTTTTCCACGAGGGCGTCGTCCGTGAGCGTATTGACGAACGAGAGGCCGGCTTCGAGGGGATCGACGGCTTCGAAGCCCGGCGCGCGGCGTCCCGGCGCGGCGAGTTCGGCCCACCGGTAACCTTCGGCCTCATGCCACACGTACGGCCCTCCTTCTTCCGAAGCGCACCCCGCCGCCGCGCACCCGGCGAGGGCGACGAGAACAAGCGATGTTCGGAGGTTAGCGTTCACGAGTCGTGGAGAATGATGGGCGGGAGAGGGCGACCGGCCGCAGGGGCGGCTCGCGTGTCGCCCTCACGGCCGTTCCTTTGCCCGGGGCACGCCGCGATAGACCTTCGTCTCGGTCCCGTTTTGCCCGACGACCATGTCCGGATGCCCGTCGCCGTCGAGGTCGCCGAGGGCCAGGCCGCGCCCGTCGCCATAGACGCCGAGGCCGGTGTTCTCGACCGCCGTGAAGCCGCCCGACCCGTCGCCGCGAAGCCAGAGGCCGCGCCCGGCGTCGAGGCGGGCGTCCTCCTCGCGCACGGCGAAGAAGTTTTCGCTCGCCGCCACGTCCGTGCGTCCGTCCTCGTCGAGGTCGCCGGCGGCCAGGCGCATGAGCGGTGCGAACTGTGCGCGGATCGGGAGCACGCGCCCCTCGAAGTGGTCGCCGCGGTTGAGGAAGACCATCGAGGCGAGCGTGGCGGCCTCCCGGATCTGCGCGTTCCGGAGGCCGCTTCCGAGCACGTCCTCGACCGTCGAGGTGGCGTAAGCGCGGAAGCTCCGGATGCGGCGGCGCACGCCCGGCAAGGCGCGCGAGACGACGTCGAGGCCGCGGTCGGGGACGTACGCGCCCCGGCCCGGTTCATAGTGCGCTTCCATCACGTCCATGACGCCGTTGAGGTCGAAGTGCCCCCAGTACAGCCGTAGCGGGTGCGCGTCGGAGGCCGGGCGGCCCTCGCCCGTCACGCCGTGGATGCGTCCGTGGCGGCCGTTCCAGCCCCAGTTGCCCGCCGCGAGGTCGAGCCGCCCGTCGCCGTCGAAGTCGGCGAGGGTGAGGCTTTGCCACATGCCGGTGAAGGCGGAGAGGCCCCACGCGCCGGTGGCGTCGGCGAAGCGGCCCGCGCCGTCGTTCACGAAGACGCGCACGGGGCCCCATTCTTCGGAGAGGGCGAGGTCGAGGTCGCCGTCGCCGTCGAGGTCGCCGAGCGCGGCGTCGGTGGTGAGCCCGGTCTCGGCGAAGGGGGCGCTCCGGCTTTCGTCGAAGGCAAAGCGCCCGTTCTCGTTCATGAAGACGCGGGAGGAGGCCGCCGCGCCGTATCGGCCCGGCACGAAGCGCCCGGCGGCAAAGAGGTCGAGGTCGCCGTCGCCGTCGAGGTCGCCGAGGACGAGGCTGCCCACGCTCGACGCGCCGGCGTCGAGGCGTTCGCGGAGGCGCCCCCCCGAAGCATCCACCTCATAGACGGCGACGCTCGAGTGCGGGAGCACGCCCGGCTCGGTGGGGCGCACCTCATAGTTCGACTCCGCCACGAAGACGAGCGCGCCGCCGGAGACGCCTCCTTCGAGCACGGCGAGTCCGGTCTGATCGCGCGAGGCCGCCTCGGCGAGCGGGCCGCCGTTCACGCGCCGGAACCGTCCGCCGCCGTCGTTTCGGAAATACGCGAGCCGCCCGCCGCGCCCGCTCCCGACGAAGACGTCACGGTCGCCGTCGCCGTCGGCGTCGGCGAGGGCCACGGGCGGACCGTACCGGCTGAGGCGGAAGGGCAGCAGCGGCTGTCGCCCGAAGTCGTCGAACGGCGCTTCCTCGTGACGGTGCCCGAGCCACGCGCTCACGTCCTCGAAGCGAAGCGTCGTCGTGTCCGGGCGCGCGGGCGTCGCGGGGGTGTCCGTCGCCCCGCCGATCCCGGCGGCCTCGTCGATCTCATAGACCCGCCCCGGGAGCGCCCACTGCCGGCTCACCCGGCCGCTCCGCCACCGCACCTCCACCGAAAGCGAATCCGCCGCGCCCGCCGCAAACATCAGCTCCGCCTC
>NZ_JBWOPL010000116.1:0-11863 GCF_056451265.1 Rhodocaloribacter sp.
CGGTGAAATACGCGCGGCGAAACAATCCTCAACCGGCGCGCTTCATCACGAGCATCGTCAGATCGTCGCTGAGGACGGGGGCATTGTGCGTGAAACGGCGGATGTCGTCGCGGACGGCGTCGAGGATGGCGCGGGCGGATTCGTGCCGGTGCGCCTTCAGGAGCGCTTCGAGTCGTTCCTCTCCGTACTCCTCGCCCTCCGGGCTCATCGCCTCGGTGACGCCGTCGGTAAACATCGCGAGCACGTCCCCCGGTTCGAGCGTGACCACGCCGCGCTCGTACGGCACGTTCGCCATCACCCCGAGGAGCAGCCCGCCCGTTTCGAGCAGTTCGATGCGGCCGTCCGCGCGCACGAGCGTCGGCGGGTTGTGCCCGGCATTGACGTATTCGAAGGCGCCGGTGCGGGCGTCATAGATGCCGTTGAAAAACGTGATGAACTTGTCGTACCCGGTGTTCTCGCAGATGACCCGGTTGGCATGTGCGGCGGCCTCCTCGAGCGTGATGTCCATCGGCGCCATGACGTGGAGGCACGCCTGCAGGTTCGACATCAGGAGCGAAGCCGGCACGCCCTTGCCCGTCACGTCGGCGATGGCGATGAGCACGCGGTCGTCGTCGAGTTCGAGCACGTCGAAGTAGTCCCCGGCGACGTGGCGGCTCGGCAACGCGATAAACGTCATCTCGAGGCCCTCCACCTCGGGCAACGTCCGGGGCTGGAGCCGTTCCTGAATTTCCCGGGCGAGACGCATCTCCTCCTCCAGCCGCTCTTTCTCGATCTGTTCTTCGACGAGGAAGGAGTTCCGGATGGAGACGAAGGCGAGGTTGCCGAGAGCCGTGAGGAACTCGACGTCGTCCGGCCCATACGGCTGCCCGGTCATCTTCGGCCCCAGACAGAGCATGCCGCAGTTCTCCCCCTGATGCCGGATCGGGAGGATGAGCACGAGCCCGCGCCGCCGCAGCTCCGCCCACTCCGGGTTCTCCGCGGCTCCTTCTTCCAGGATCAGCATCTCCTCGAGGCCGCACATGCGCTCGATCACTTCCCGGGGAAACGGCTCCTCGCCGAGGCCCGAGGACGTGACGACGCGGAAGGTGTGCGCGCCCCCTTCGCCGTCCGTCTCGCCCATCAAAAACAGGTGCTTTTTGACGAGCATCTGCCCCATGAGCGCGAACGAGAGCACCTTGACGAGCCGGTCGCGGTCGACGGTGGCGTTGAACTCCTGCGAGAGGTCGAAGAGGGTGTTGAGCTGCTGAATCTTGGCGTCGAGGGTGCGGTTGGTCCGCCGGAGTTCCTCGACCATGAGCGAGTTGCGCACCGCCGCCGCGGACATGTTTACGAGCGACTGAATGAACTCCATCTCCTGTCCGCTGAACGACTGCCCGGTCAACTTTTTGCCCAGCCCGACCAGCCCGATCCGCTCGTCGCCGAAGGCGACCGGGATCGCCAGCGTGATGCGGTGCGCGGCCAGGGCATCGGGCACCTCGCCTTCGCACAGCATGCAGTCCGGAGCGACCTCGTCGAGATCGAGGACGTCGCCGCGCCGGAGGCCGTTGACGCCTTTCGTCGCGGCCACCTCGTACGCGCCGCGTCCGGCATCATAGAGCAGCGCGACGCCGCGCGAGACGAGCAGCTTGCTCATGGCCGTCAGCAGCAGGTTGTTCAGCACGAACTCGAGGTCGAGCGACGCGCTGAGGAGCCGGCTCGTTTCGAAGAGCGCCCGAAGGTCGAAGCGGTCGGTGTGTCGGGCATCGGTGGTCGTCTCAGGCATGGCGTGGTTTCGAACGTTGAGGGATTCGCTTTCAACGCGGCACGGTCCGTTCCGTTGCCGCGCGGGATGCGCCGGTCAGGCGTCTTCGTCGAGGTGGACGACCTCGGCCTGCCGGAGCTTGCCGGCGTCGAGGTGGAGGCGCACGCACGTCTTGACGCGATGGAAGCCCTGCCGTCCGGCCGCGCCGGGGTTGAGGAAGAGCATTCCGCCGAGCGCAGAGACGCGTTCGATGCGAAGGATGTGGCTGTGCCCGCAGATGAGCACGTCCGGCGTCTCGGCGCGCAGGGCCTGCCCCATGCCGCGCTGCCACCGTCCGGGGCGTCCGGCGATGTGCGTCATCCAGAAGGCGACGCCGTCGAGGGTGAAGCGCTGATGCTCGGCGGTGCGCCGGCGGAGCTCCGTCCCGTCGACGTTGCCCCAGACGGCGCGCGTCGGGGCGAGGGCTTCGAGGCGGTCGAGCACGTCGGGCGCGCCGATGTCGCCGGCGTGCAGGATGAGGTCCACGTCGCCGAAGACGTCGGGGAGGGCGGGGTGGAAAAAGCCGTGGGTGTCCGAGAGGATGCCGAGGACCATGCGGGGCGGGTTCGGGCGTTGGGGCCGGCCGACGGCGGGGCGTTCACCGGATCATGAAGCGCACGCCGATGTGGAGCCGTGCGCGCGGCCATTCGCCCCGGCGCGGCTTCCACTGTTGCAGCGGCACGGCAAGATACGGCGCGAACTGATAACTCGGGCGGTCGATTTCGAGGCCGGTGCGCGCCCACACGACGCCGCCGCGGAAGCGCGTCGTCGAGCGGGGCGCTTCTTCGCCGAGGTCGTTCTCGCCGAGCGGCCCGGCGTTTCCTCGCACCGCCCCCAGCTCGATGAGGTCGTATCGCCCGCCCTCGCCGAGGAGGGTCACGAAGAGGTTGCTGCCCGCCGGATCGAAGAGCACGTTATAGGTCATCATGAGATGCACTTCCCAGCCGAGCGCGCGCGTCCGGATCAGCTCTCGGTCCGGCGCCGTGGTCACGAGGGGATCGTTCACGTCCGGCGGCGGCGCATCGACACGCACGAGTTGTTGATACCCGATCCGCACCCGCCGCACCCCGAGGGCGAAGTCGGTCGAGACGGTGGGGGCCACGAGCGAAGTGTACAGGAACGCCAGGTCCATCTGCGGAAAGCCCACGCGTCCGTCGGACGAGGGGTCCACGGCGAGGCGGAAGGCATAGTCCTCCGTCTCGATCGTCCGGTAATACTTGAGCGCGATCCAGTTGATCGAGAGCTGACGGCCGGAGACGCCTCCGACGGCGTCCATGAGGATGCCCAGGTCGAAGGTCGACGAGAGTTGGTAGTCGAAGCGCAGGCCGAGGGCGAGCGGGTCGGCGTTGGGCGAGGGGATGTCGCCGTCGCCCTGAATGAAGCCGGCGGGGCGGTACGACACCTCGGCGGTGAAGGCATACCGGTCGAAGAAGATGCGACGGGCGGTCTCGTCTCGATAGAAGGGATCGTAGACGCGCAGGGGGCGTTGCGCCGCCGCTCCGTCCGGCCACCCGCTCCCGGTCAGGAGCAGGATCATGCCGAGCAGCGCGGCGCGTCGGTGCGCCGGGGCCGTACGAGAGAGCCACCGCATAAGCATTCGAGCAGGTCAGCCGGGGCGCGAACACGCGCGTTCGGCCTCCGGAGGCGGGAAGCGCCGGTCGCCCATGCCGGCCTTCATCCCTTTTATTCGTTCAGACACGTATCGGGGTGTTACGCAGCTATCGCGTGAGCGTTTCGCCGGGGGCCAACACCTTCGCCTCGAAACCCGCCTCGGCCATCATCCGCGCCCACGCCGCCACGTCCACCTCGATGAGCGGAAACGTGCCGTAGTGGATCGGAACGGTCAGCTTCGGACGGATCATGCGGACGGCGCGGAGCGAGTCCTTCGGCCCCATCGTGAAGCAGTCGCCGATGGGCACGAGCGCCACGTCCACGTCGTGCTCTTCGCCGATCCATGCCATCTCGGCGAAGGCGCTCGTGTCGCCGAGGGCATAGAGGCACTTCCCCTCGACGTGCACGATGAAGCCGTTCGGGTTGCCGCCATACGTACCGTCGGGGAAAGACGACGAGTGGCGCGCATCGGTCTGAATCACGCGACCCCACTCGAACGCCCACGAGCCGCCGGTATTCATCGGCAGGACGTTCTCGTGGCCGTAGTTTTGGGTGAGGTACTGCGTGATTTCGAAGTTGGCGACGACCTGCGCGCCGGTGCGCACGGCGATGGACGGGGTGTCGCCCCAGTGGTCGCCGTGGGCGTGCGTGACGAGGATCACGTCGGGGAAGAGATCCTCCGCCGTCACGATGCCTTCGGCGTGGGGGTTGTCCGTGATAAACGGATCGACGAGGATCGCGACGTCGCCCGTTTCGATCTGAAAAGCCGAGTGACCGAAATACGTGAGTTTCATGGGAATCGTCAGGTTTTTGAAGGGAACGGACCCCGGGCGGCGGAGCGTCAGGTCAGCCGCCGCGCCACGCGGTAGAGCCAGAGACAGAAGAATGCGAAGGCCAGCAGGCCGAGCGCGTCGGCGACGGGGCCGAAGCCCTCGGGCGCGAGGTTGAGCA
Organism: Rhodocaloribacter sp.; assembly: GCF_056451265.1. Classification (NCBI taxonomy): domain Bacteria; kingdom Pseudomonadati; phylum Rhodothermota; class Rhodothermia; order Rhodothermales; family Rhodothermaceae; genus Rhodocaloribacter; species Rhodocaloribacter sp. The sequence goes on from NZ_JBWOPL010000116.1 coordinate 4,343, forward strand.
CGTCGGTGTTTTGCGCGGCGGCGAACGGGATCGCGAGAATGATTCCCACGAGCGCCTCGCCCGTGATGAGGCCCGAGGCGAAGAGCAGCCCGCGCCGGTTCGAACGCGCCACCACCGTCTCATAGTCCGCGCCGAGTTCCTCCCGTTTGGCCTTCATCCGCCGCTCGACGGCATACGCGATCATGCCGCCGACGAAGATCGGAACGCTCAGTTCGAGCGGCAGGTAGATGCCCACCGCCACGGCGAGCACCGGCGCGCGAAAGGTCGATCCTCGCGCGCCGAGCCACTCGTCGAAGGCGATGATGGCCACGGCGATGGCCACGCCGATCCAGATCATCGTCCACGGCAGGTTGCGGTGGAAGACGCCCTCGGCCACGCTGCTCATGAGCGTCGCCTGCGGCGCGGAGAGGGCTTCGGCCGGATCCATACCCGCGCGAGGGAAGACGTCGCCGAGGCCATACGCCTGAAAGAGCAACTGAAGCACCGGCGCGATGGCGATGGCCGCCACGGTCACGCCGAGGATCTGCATGATCTGCTGTTTGTACGGCGTCGCCCCCACGAGTTGTCCCGTCTTCAGGTCCTGCATGTTGTCCCCCGCGATGGCCGCCGCACAACACACGACCGCTCCGACGAGGATGGAGGTCGCCGCCGCCGCGGTGGCCCGCACCCGGTCCACCGAGAAGTCGATCTGCGAACCGAGCAGCGCCAGGAGGATGAGCGAGATGGTCAGGATCGTGGCGATGGTCACGCCCGAGATCGGGTTGTTCGACGAGCCGACGAGCCCGGCCATGTAGCCCGCCACCGACGAGAAAAGGAAGCCCGCCACGAGCGCGAAGATCAGCCCGAAGACGGTCGTGCCGAGGTACAGCCCCGTCGAGATGCCGAGTTCGCCCTGGTTGACGACGAAGAGGAACACGATGAAGATCGGCACGCTGAGCGCCACGGTCCCCATCATCACCACATGGATCGGCGTGTCGCGCTCGGTGCGGGGCACGTGCAGGTCTTCGCCCCGGCGAGCGGCGCGCACCGCTTCGAGCGACGAGCGGACGCCGTCGCGGATGGGTTTGAGGAGAGAGACGAGCGCCCACAGCCCGCCGGTGGCCATCGCGCCGACGCCCATGTACCGGATCTCGGCGCTCCACACTTCTTCGGCCGCCGCATACCCGCTCGCCCCCTGATAGAGCGCGTCGAGGGTCTCGCGGTCGGCCAGCGCCGTAAAGAGGGGGATGCCGAAGAGCCACGAGATCAGGCCCCCGGCAAAGACGAGGATCGCGATGTTCACCCCGACGATGTAGCCTACGCCGAGGAGCGCCACGCCCAGTTCGGTCCCATATCCGAAGATGGCGCCCCCCGCCGTGAACGCGCCCGAGGCCTTCCCGGCCACGAGCTTGAAGCCCGTCTGACACAGCTTCAGGAACGCCCCGCCCACCCCCGCCAGCGCGATGTATTTCGCGCCCTCGCCGCCCTCGGTCCCGGCCTTGAGCACTTCGGCCGTGGCCACGCCTTCGGGAAACTGAAGCTTCGCCTCGATGATGAGCGCGCGCCGGAGCGGAATGGTGAAGAGCACGCCGAGGATGCCCCCGCTCAGCGCAATGGCCATCGTCGGCAGAAACTCGAAGCCGGTCCAGTATCGGAGCATGATGAGCGCCGGCAGCGTGAAGATGACGCCCGCCGCCAGCGACTCGCCCGCCGAGGCCGCCGTCTGCACGATGTTGTTCTCGAGGATGTTGTGCTCGCGAAAGAAGCGGAGCACCGCCATCGAAATGACCGCCGCCGGGATCGAAGCCGAGACCGTCATGCCCACCTTCAGACCCAGATAGGCGTTCGCGCCCGCCAGAATGGCCGAAAGCAAGATGCCCAGAATCACGGACTTAACGGTGATCTCGGGCAAAATCGTTGTGGGAGCAATGTACGGCTCGACCACGTCGCCGCCTTTTTCTTTCGGTTGCGGAGGGGGATGCATAGAGCCTCGATATTTTTTCAAAACATGCGCCGACGCGGGCCAATCGCGGACACAGTGTAGGAAAAAATGCGGGGAAATGCAGGGGAGAACCACGCCTCGAAAAAGGGTCCCTCGGGCCTGATCGGGCGATGATTTTTTCGAAGATGCGGGCCGGTCACTTCATCAAAATCATCTTTCGCGTCTGCACGCCCTCATCGGTTTGCATGTGGATGAAGTACGTGCCGCTCGGCAGATCGCCGGCGTGGAAGGACACTTCATAATACCCCGCCCCTTCCGACTCGTCGACGAGGAGCGCCACCTGCTGACCGGAGAGGTCCCATACCGAAAGGCGCACGTGCTGCGCTTTCTTGAGCGTATAGGCGATGGTGGTGGCCGGGTTGAAGGGGTTGGGGAAATTGCCGATGAGCACGGCGTTCTTTTGTTCTTCCTCAGCGCCGAGACCCATCTTGACGGTGCTCGAAATGCGTTCGACGCCGCTTTCGAATTGCTGGCGGATGCGATAGTACAACACCCGTCCGGAGACGCCCGTGTCGAGGAAAGAGAAGCGGCGCTCGTCCTCCGGGCCCTGCGCGTCGCGGGCCGCCACGCGTCCGATCTCCTCGAAGCGCCGCCCGTCCTCCGAGCGCTCGACGATGAACGCGACGGTCTGCCGGTCCTGCGTCTCCCACGTCAGCAGGACGGCCCCGTTCTCCGCCGTCCCGCGCAGTCTGCGAATGGGGAGGTAGAAGTCGAGGTCGGAGAACCGCCGTACGGCGCGCGCGGAGGGGCGTTCGACGATGGTCTCCGGAAGCGCATCCTCGAAGCCGAGCGCGACGACCTGCTGCTCGTGCGAGCGAAGCGGCCGGTTCATCGTCTGCCGGATCTCGGCCAGGGACCGGGCGCGCGGCCAGAAGCGCAGTTCGTCGATCATGCCGGTGAACGGGCGCATCGTCGCCCCGGTCTCGGCGCCCGGCACGCGCCCGCCGAGCGCCACCGGCGTGCGCACGTCGATGACGGGCATCGTCTCGAAGAAGAGCGAGTCCGAGGACGCGCCATCGACGAACAGGCGGGACCACCCGTCGGCCGGCTCGTGCGTGACGGCCACGTGATGCCACTGTCCGTCGGCGACCGGCTGCCGGGTCATCATGGAGCGGTGCTGCCCCGGCCGGCCGTGATAGACGAACAGCCGCCCGCTCCCATCAACGATAATCTCCAGCGGATACGCCGTACGCTCGTCGCCGTCCCACGTGGAGAGCACCACCTCGTCGAGGTCCACCGTGTTCAGCCAGAATTCGACCGTGTACGGAGCGCGCATGCTCAGGTCGGGCAACGCCTCTCGGCGCAGGAGCACGGGCTCGCCGCCCTCCGCCTCGAAGGCGAGCACCCGGTTGTCGCCCGTATGCGCCGGGTTGACGTAGACGTGTTCGGTCACGCGGAAGATGTCGCGGCGTTCGTCATAGGCGCGTCCCTGTCGTCGGCCGCGCGTGAAGGGCGTGAGCGTCCACGTGGCGGCGCCCGCGAAATCGCCCGCCTTCACCTCGAAGATCATCTCGCATGCCCCCTTGAAGACCTCCGGAAAAGAGACGACGTAGACGCCTTCGCGCGCGCCGGCGGGACGCATTTCCACCGGCATGGGTTCATAGCCGTAGCGCAAGGATCGCACGCCGCGCAAGGTCCAGCCGAGGGGAAGTTCGAGGTACACCCCGTCGAGGGCCGTGCGGCCTTCCCATACGGCAAAGAGGTTGGCGGTCTGCCCGGTTTCGAGATGTTCGGGGGTATGCACCTGCCGGAACTGCCCGAACGCAGGTCCCGTCGAGACCAGCGCCGCCAGCAAAAGGCCGGTCCACCGGCGCGCTCGCTTCCGCCAGAGTGCCACGTGCCCCATGAAGTCAACCGGGTTGAGGTTGCCCATACGCCGCCTGAAACGGCCTGCGCGCCCGGGAAAAGGTGGGTGGCCGGAGCGCGCCCGTGCATGGAGAGGCTAGTAAAGATAGGCGCGCGCCCGCTGCCTGTCAATCATCGCCGCTATTTTCGCAGACGCCGCGCCCCGTCGCCCGGTCAGAACTTGAAGCCGAAGCCGACGGCAAAGTCGAGGACGGGAAACTCGGCGGCTTCATGATCCGAGCCCATGAGCGCAAGCCCGTTGATGAGGCGATAACGTCCCCGCGCGAGGATGAAGAGTCGCCGCCCGAGGTTGGTGCGGAGTCCCAGCGTCGCTTCCGCGCCATAGCCGATCCCGTAGCGCCTGGCGTACGTCGCCGCGCCGGCATCGAGCCGTTTCATCCGGCTGAAATACGCCGACACCCCGAAGCCGACGACCGGCGAGAACCGCCGATCGGCGGCGGTGAGGGTATACTCATAACCGACCGTGATCGGGACGGCGTAAAATTTCCAGTCGGTCTTCTGCTCGAAATGCGCCGTCTTGATGAAGAAAGAAGAGAGCCGGGCATACTCCGCACTGATCCGGAGCGACTGCCGCTCGGCCAGCGGCAGGCTGAACGACAGCACCCGCGAGAAGGACGCCGCCGAGGCGCTCAGGGTATAGGCCCCCTTCACCTGCGCGCCGAAGACCTTCGCGCGCGGGGCGGGGGGCGGCAGGCGCGCGCCGAGCCGGAGACCGGAAACGCGCGATTGTGCATACGCGCCGGGCCAACCGGCAGAGAGGGTCAGAAGAAGACAGACAAGGCCGCAACGGCAGAAGGTCGCTCGCATGAGAGATCGCTTTCGAAGGAGTGAAGAAGCTCGGTTTCGGTCGGTATCGATCTTCTCAGCAAGCGTTCGAAAAGCAGGTGCGAGGGATTTAAGCAGGTGCGAGGGATTTCAGGAGAAGCCGGATTTAAGATACGCAGCGGGTTGCCGGAAAAGCGACGGGCCGAAAGGCAGCCGGGTCGGGTCCGTCCATGTGGCGCTCCGGCCCGGCTGCCTTCGATGCCCGGCGGCGTCAGGGCGTCTGCATCGCCGCCAGCCGGGCCGCCTCCGGCCAGTGTTTGAGCGCTTCGTTGAACTCGGGCTCGATCCGGTTGAAGAGCGGATAGCCCGCCTCACTGCGATAGAGGCGCTGGGCCAGGCGCGCCTTGAGGAGGGTCTCCAGCACCTCGCGATGCTTCTCGGCATCCGCCCGGTCGAAGTAGCCCTCTTCCGCGCGCGCCGAATCGGCATCGACGAGGTGGATCTCGCCCTCTTTTTCGGCATACGCCCAGAACGCGTCCCACATCTCGGGACCGACGGTGAAGGTCGCCATGAAGTCCTCTCGCCGGTCTTTCCACTGGTCGCGGAGCATGCGTTCGTGACGGTTGAACCAGTCGCGCACGAAGAGGATGTCGAGGTTGCGTTCACGGACGGCGCTCACGAGCGGGGCATAGAACGAGAGCGTGGTGTCGCGCGTGATGACGACGTCCGGCATGATGCCGCCGCCTCCGACGACGATGCGCCCGTGGTCCGTCCGGAACTTGAGCGAGTCGGGGACGTGGTCGAGGTCGAGTTTTCGCGTCTCCATTTTTTTCTCGAAATAGCTTTCGAGGTCGCCGTCCTTGTAGGGCGTCTGAATGAGCCGACCGGCGGGGGTGAAGTACCGCGAGACGGTGATCTGGAGCACGCTGCCGTCGGAGAGCGGGAAGGGACGTTGCACGAGCGCCTTGCCGAAGGTGCGCTGCCCCACGAGCAGGGCTCGGTCGTGATCCTGCAGCGCGCCGGCCACGATCTCGCTGCCCGAGGCCGAGCCGCCGTTGACGAGCACGATGACGGGGTTCTCTTCGAAAAGGCCGCCCGGCGTGGACCGATCCACTTCGTTCTCCTCGGGGTTCCGGCCCCGCGTGTACACGATGGTCTTCCCTCCCTTGAGCAACTCGTCGGCCACGTTGACCGCCGCGCTCTTGATGCCGCCGGGGTTCGAGCGGAGATCGAGGATGAGCCGGTTCATCCCCTGCTCTTTCAACTCCCGAAGGTGCGAGACGAATTCCTGATGGGTGGTCATGGCGAAGCGCCCGATGCGGATGTATCCGGTCTCGTCGTCGACCATGTACGAGCTGTCGACGCTGTAGAGCGGGATGCGGTCGCGCGTGATGACAAACTCGAGCGGCTGCCGGACGCCGGGCCGCTTCACGGTCATCTTGACCTTCGTGCCGACAGGTCCTTTGAGACGCTTCTGGATGGCGTTCGAGTTCATCCCGATGGCGCTCGAATCGTTGATGGCGATGATGCGGTCGCCGGCCATCACGCCGAGGGTCTCGCTCGGCCCGTCGGGGATCGTCGAGGTCACCTTGGCGGTGTCCTTCTCCGTGGCGGCGGGCTCGAACCAGATGCCGATGCCGCCGAAGGAGCCGCGATAGCCTTCCTGCACCTCGGCCACCTCTTCCGCCGTGATGAAGACGGAATGCGGGTCGAGCGCCTTGAGCATCCCGGCGATGGCGCTCTCGGAGAGGTGCTTCGGATCGACCTTCTCCACGTAATGCCGGTCGACGACGAGGAACGCGTCTTCGAGCTTCTTCAGTTGCTCGAACGTGTCGTTGCCGGAGAGGAGGGACTCGATCTTCATCCCCAGCACCGTCCCGATGATCAGGAGGAGCAATGCAGGAATGAGGTACAGTTTTTTACTTTTGAATCGCATGGACGTCTGTCGGCGTGAGGGCCCTCACGGCCCGTTATCGGGAAACGCATGGCGCGCCGGAGCCGGCGGCGATGCGACTACATACCCCGCGCGCGCCGATTTTGATTCGTCGCGGAGGCGCGTTTCTTGTGCCGAGTGTCGGAAGCCCCGAGGTTGGGTGACGGAAAGCCCCCCGCCGTTTCGATGTAACCTTTTCGCGCGCCGGTGCGTCCTTCGAACCAACGATGCCATGAACACTATCGCACGCGGTCCCGGGCGCCAGGGTGAATCTGCTCCAGTACGAACGACAGGTCCGTCAGCACCAGCACCGGGTCTACGGCCTCGCCGTCTACCTTCTGGGCGACCGGGAGGAGGCTGAGGACGTGACCCAGGAGGTATGGCTGCGCCTGTGGCATCACCGGCACGAGGTGGACGAAGCGCGCCTGCTCGCCTGGCTGCTCCGCGTCACCCGAAACGCCTGCATCGACGCCCTGCGGCGGCGCAACGTCTACCGCGCGCTCGTCCGCACGGACGCCGACGGCGTCCGTCGCGCTGCCGACCCGGGCCGCGCCCCCGACGACGAAACCGCCTCGGCCCTCTTTCGTGAGCACCTGGCGCGCGCCCTCCGGCAGTTGAAAGAGCCGCACCGCAGCATCGTGATCCTCCGGGAGATTCACGACATGAAATACGAAGAGATCAGCGAAGCGCTCGGACTGCCGCTCAACACGGTGAAGGTATACCTCCACCGCGCCCGCAAAACGTTACGCAAGCTACTGAGTGAGGTATCGGAACGTGCAACCGCTTGACCCCGCCCCCCCGCACGACTGGATGGACGACCGCCTCGAAGCCTACCTCGACGGCGACCTCACGCCCGAGGAGGCGGCGCGCTTCGAAGGCGGCGTGAGCGAAGACGACTGGGCCGCCGAGCTGCGTCTGGCCGAAAGCATCCGCAGCGGCCTCCGCGCGATGCCGCTGCCGGAGTGCCCGCCCCGCG
>NZ_JBWOPL010000117.1:0-35036 GCF_056451265.1 Rhodocaloribacter sp.
GTGGCGGTTGTGGTCGAAGTCGGGGTTATCTTTGAGGGGAGACCAGGCGCGGTCGGTGTGGCAGGAGGCGCAGTCGAGGCCGGGCGGGAGTTCGCCGTGGGGATGGGGCGCGCTCCGCTGCCGGGCCGCAGCAGCCAACGGGACGAGCATGGCCCAGGAGAGCGCTATCACGAGGAAGGATCTCATTTCAGATCACTGTGGCAGTCGATGCAGGCGGTTCCCAGCGGTTTGAACCGGACGAAAGCGACGCCCTCGGCCGTGCGCTCGGTTTTGTGACAGCCCGCGCAGGGGACGTCGGTGTGGGCGCCGTCGAGAGGGAAGCGCGTGGCATCGTGATCAAACGAGGACAGGCGGAAGGAAATCGTGTCGTGGCAGGTTTCACAGGAGACGTCGTCGAACTGGCCTTCGTGGGGGTCGTCCTTGCGATGACAACTCGAGCAGGCGGCGTCGAGACCACGGTACAGATATTCGGGCATCTCGCCGGAGCCCGGAGGCGCGCGATGGCAGCGCTCGCACGCGGCATCGCGATGTGCGCCGGTGAGCGGAAAGTCGGTCCGGTCGTGGTCGAACGCCTCTGCAGGCAGCCACGCCCCGGTTCGATGGCACGCCTCGCACGCCGTATGGCCCGATGCATCGGCGAATTGGTTGCCGTGCGGGTTATCGTCGGTGTGGCAGGTCAGGCACGCGAGGTCTTCGAAGTGGAACCGGAGTCGCTCGCTCCCCTCCTCGGAAGAGACGTGGCACGAAGCGCATGGGGCCGCCTGGTGCGCACCGGTCAACTCGAAGGCCGTCTCGCGATTGTGGCGGTCGAGGTCGAACGTGGCGGGCGACCAGCCTTCCCGGGTGTGGCAGTTCTCGCAAACGATGCCGCCGGGATTGTCCTCGAACACGCCCTGATGAAAATCAACGTGGCATGAGGCGCAGTTCTCCGCGACCGGATGGGGATAGGCGTTCTCCTCGGTCCCCGGGATAAACGTGATGCGGATCTCCTCGCTGCGGACCGGCGGCTTGCGGTGACAGTCCAGACACTGCGCCCGGGCGTGGCTTCCGAGAAGTGGGAAATCGGTCGCGTCATGATCGAAGCGGCGCTCGAAGGTGCTTCGGTTGATGTTCTGCCAGCCGGAAGGGCCGTGGCAATTGCTGCAGGTGGTCCCCATGGCCCCCTCATGAGGGTCCTCGTGACAGGAGGCGCACCGGGCGAAGGGAACCCCGGCATAGCGGACGAAAGGCTCGCGGCCGGGGGGCTTCTCGGAAGGATGACATTTTTCACAGGAAACGTCGAGATGAAGCCCTTCGAGTGGAAAACGGGTCGCGTCGTGATCGAAGCGTTCGGCTTCCTCCCAGGCCTCCTCCGAGTGGCAGTTCTCGCACGTTTGCGTCTCGAACTGACCGGCGTGCGGATCGTCGCTCCGGTGACAGGTCCGACATTGGGTGTCCAGGCCGAGAAAAGTCTTTGTCAGGACCCCCTGCTTCTCCTTGACGCGGCGGACGTCGGGGGCGGTGATGAAGTCGGGTTTATGGCAACTCCGGCAGGCGGCTTCGGTGTGTTTTCCGGCGAGGTCGAACCCGGTCAGGCCGTGATCGAAGGTTGTGGTGTCGAAGCGGGTCGGTTCGAAGTCCCGCCCGAAGTGTTCTTTGTGGCAGTTGGCGCAGTTCTGGTCGGCGATGGTGGCGTGGTATCCTTCCTGGCGCGCGATGCGGGTCTGAAGGGGTTCGTGGCAACTCAGGCATTTGTCGTTGGCAATGCCGCGGGTCCCCAGGCGGTGGCAGTTCGTGCACCGGGTCAGCCCTTCCAGGTCGGCATGGCTCCGGGAGAGCTTGCCGGGAGAGATCAACTGAGCGTAACCCTCCTGTGCGGCTCCCACCGAGAGAAGCCCCATCGCGAGCACCGACCAACAGATGAGACGGGAACGAAACGCGCGCATCATGACGTCACGGGGTCTGGCGGGTGATCCGCGCGAGCGCGTCGGCGGCCATCGTCGCCATCTCGGGGTTCGATTGCTGATCTTTGGCTTGCGTCCACCATTGCGCCGCCGCCTCCAGGGCTCCCCGGTTGGCGGCAATCGCGCCGAGGTTGTACAGCGCCGAAGGATCGTCGGGATACCGTTCGAGCAGACCGCGCATGGTCTGTTCGGCGCGCGCCCATTGTTCGGCTTCAGCATAGCAATGCGCGAGGTCGAGCCACGCCTGACGGTTGCCGGGGTGCAGACGCACGTAGCGCTCGTAGACCACGGCGGCAGAGTCGGGACGATGGGCATCCTGAAGGAGAGCAGCCAGCTCATAGAGGGCCGTCGTGTCTTCGGGCTCCGTTTTCAGACGCTTCTCCAGGCGGGCCATGCGGACGCGGAAGCCGTGGCTCACGTTGTTCTTGTTGGGCGTTTCGCTTCGGCCGCCGTTCCGGAGGGGAGGCGTCCAGTTCGTCTCCGCATGCGCCGGCACGGGGGCAACCGGGCGCGTCTTCGATTTCCCGAAGAAAACGAGGCCGGTGATCACGGCGAACGAGAGCAACATCAGGGCGAGAACGGTGCTGTGTTTCATGGCAGTCTCGGGGTTAGAAGATCCAGGCGTAGCCAAAGAGCGCGGCCACGACGATGTGCACGAACATGATGAAAAACATCACCGCAGCCAGAGGAAGATGCAGAATGTGCCAGTAACTAAACAGCTTCTGGAAGGGCGTGAGAAGCGCCGTTTGCCGCTCCAACTTCATGTATTCGCGGATCAGGGCGTGGATTTTCCGGCGGTCGGCATACGGCGCCTCGTGCAACGCCATGCGGCGTTCGACGCGTTTCGTCTGTTTCCGACGGACGAGATCCCAGCGAAGCGCCTGCCAGAGCGCGCCGAGCGTGTTCTCTGAGATGTGGCCGCTCACTTCCGCCATCAGTTCCTGGACCTCTTCGGTGGACAGGCCGGACGAATGCTCCAGGGTCTGCGCAAGCTTCGCCATCCGGCTTCGAAGGGCGCTCTTCGAAAGAAACTGCCCGTTCAACGTCTTGGGGATGCGCGCGAAGACATACCGGCCCAGAACGCCGCTCGTCACGACGATCACCATGCTCCAGAACGCGATGGAGATGATGCCCCCGATCCTGAATGCGGTGTGCAACACGACGAGAAAGGGGCCGAGGGTGCAAAGAAAAATGTGGAACTGTAGCCAGTGCTTGAGCTTGCCGAGGGAATGAAGGGCGTGCACCCGTTTTCGGAGAGCATACATGACAACCCCGACGATCATCATCAGGCTTCCCACGATGCCCATGCCGTGGCCCATCAGGCCGGAAGGCTTGTACAGGTCGTGAAGCTCTGAATAGGGGCGTTCCTGCAGGGGAAGGCGGTAGTACTGATGCCCGCCGTACCAGGCGGCGCCCGCGACCGCAAGCCAGATCACCGTCAGGGCGAACAGATAGATGCGCTCGCCCGTGAGGAAGGGGGGAGGCGAGGTCGGGACCCGGGTGAATCGTTGGGGCTTAGAAATCCCTTCCTTTGACGGGGCTCGTGCGGGAGCCGTCCGTTGGGAAAAATGCATGTGCGGCAGGTAGAGCAAGTGTGTGGCGGGGGGTGAGCAGCAGTCGGGAAGTGCGGGAGGGGATCGCTCTTTCATGGAACGTAAGGCAGTGATGATGACCCGAACATCCGTAGCATGACCCATCGGATGGGGACGAATGCACATTAAATGCCAGATTGTGAATCGTCTCGGAGACGCGAACGTACGGCGCCCGCGCGCACGAGACGAGATCCCGGAACAAGGAGACCGGGATGCACAGGTTTGCCTAGATTGAAGCATGATTTTTTCCCGAGACCAGGAGCGCCGATCACGATTGATGCGCTGACTTCATGGGGCGGGCGCAGAAAATTTATTTTTGAAAAAAGGGGAGGAGGGGAATCTTCCGGGGGCGAAGGAGGCGTCGGAAGAAGGGATGGGCAATTTTTGCGCACCTGGCGTCGCATCTTGCGCAACTTCCAATCGATGCGCAAGGAATGGGGCGGCCGAGGGCGCTTCCGGTCATGCCTTGCGCGCTGACCGGGGAGGTCCTACTTTCACGCCCGACCGATGGAGGCAACGAGGCCGGGCACTCTTATGTTGAAGCGATGGATCAGGCGAGGCACGGAGGTGCTGTATCGCAACCCGTGGTGGACGTACAAACGGGATGCCTTCGAGATACCCGGCGGGGTGACGGGGGAATACCACTACGTGCACACGAACGGGTCGAGCATGGTGGTTCCGGTCGGAGCGGACGGCCGGCTAATCCTCGTGCGTCAGTACCGCTACCTGTGCGACCGGGAGAGCCTCGAGTTCCCGGCGGGCAGCGTCAAGGACGGACATTCGTACCGGCAGACGGCGCAACTCGAGATGGCCGAGGAGACGGGCTTTCACGCCGACGTGCTCGAAGAAGTGGGCGCGTTCAACCCGTACAATGGGGTCACGGACGAGATGTGCCGGGTCTACGTGGCCACGGGGCTGCGGCCCGCCGAGGCGCGCCCGGACGAGACGGAGGAGTTCGAGCGCGTAGCCCTCACGCCGTCGGAAGTGGAGGCGATGATCGACGAAGGGACGTTATGGGACGGGATGACGCTGGCGACGTGGATGCTTGCGCGCAAGCGCGTGTGGGCGCTTGCCGGCCCGGACGGTCCCGCGCCGTGACCGGCGGCGTCATTCGCCCGGGATGCCCGGCTCGGTCATGGCCCGCACGTTGAGGTAGTGGTCGAGCTCTTCGTCGGTGAGCAGCCCCATCTCCTTCACCACGTCCCGGACGGAACGACGCTCGGCGGCGGCTTTCTTGGCCACGAGCGACGCCTTGTCGTATCCGATAACGGTGTTCAGCGCCGTGGCGATGGAGGGATTACGCTCGAGCAGTTCGCGGCACCGCTCCCGATCGGCCTCGATGCCCAGGAGACAGCGGGTGCGGACGGCTTCGCTCGCGCCGGTGAGGATGTGGAGGCTCTCGAGCATGGCGTGCGTCATCACCGGCATCATCACGTTGAGCTCGAAGTTGCCGTGCTGCCCGCCGATGGTGATGGTCGTATGGTTGCCCATGACGCGGGCGCACACCATCATCATCGCCTCGCAGAGCACCGGGTTCACCTTGCCGGGCATGATCGACGAGCCGGGCTGAATGGCCGGCAGCCTGATCTCGGCCAGACCGCTCGTGGGGCCGCTCGACAGGTGCCGGATGTCGTTGACGATCTTCATGAGGGAGACGGCGAGGGTGTTCAGCGCGCCGGCGGTCATCACGTAGGCATCCTTGGCGGCCTGCGCCTCGAAGTGGTTCTCCGCCTCGCGGAACGTCAGCCCCGTCGCTTCCGAAATCAGCGCAATGGCGCGGGCGGGGAAGCCGAGCGGACAGTTGATGCCGGTGCCGGTGGCCGTCCCCCCGAGCGCCAGCCAAGACAGCTCTTTCGAGGCCGACTGAAGGCGCCGGATGCCGTAGTCGATCTGCGCGGCGTATCCGCTGAACTCCTGCCCGAGTCGCACGGGGGTGGCGTCCATCAGGTGGGTGCGCCCGCTCTTGATGACGTCGTCGAAGGCCGCGGCTTTTTCGGCGAGGGCATCGTGGAAGCGCCGGAGAGCCGGGAGGAGGTCCTTTTCAAGCGCCAGACGGGCCGAGACGTGCATCGCCGTCGGGATCACGTCGTTCGACGACTGCGACATGTTGACGTGATCATTCGGGTGGACGAGCTTGCTCCCGCGCTCACCTCCGAGGTGCTCCGTCGCCAGGTTGGCGATGACCTCGTTCGCGTTCATGTTCGTCGAAGTGCCGCTTCCGGTCTGGAAGATGTCGAGCACGAACTGGTCGTCCACTTCTCCGGCGATCACCTTTTCCGAGGCGGCGATGATGGCGTCGGCCTTCTCCACGTCGAGGCGGCCCAACTCGCGGTTGGTGATGGCGGCGGCGCGCTTGATGATTCCGAGCGCCTCGATGAAGCGGCGCGGGAAGCGGATGCCGCTGATGGGGAAGTTCTCGAGCGCGCGTTGCGTCTGGGCGCCGTACAGGGCGTCGGCGGGCACTTTCACCTCGCCGAGCGAGTCTTTCTCGATGCGATAATCGGACATGGCGGTCGGGTGTTTTCGGAGGAAACAGAGGGGTCAAGGCGGAGCGGTCGAGCGCGGTCGAAACGATCTCGCCCCGGCGCTTCCGTTGCTATATAACCCTGCGCGCATGGAAGCGCAGCGAAGCGATTTCAAAAAATCGGATAAAACGTGAGGGGTCGGTGGAAAGAGGAAGGATCGTGTTTGTGCCCGGCGTTTCTTAGTTTGCCGCGTCACCCTCCCGCAACGAACGCCATGAAGTTGATCCAGACGGTCCCCGAGATGCAGGCGGAAGCCGACCGCCGCCGGGCGGAGGGCCGACGGCTGGCGCTCGTGCCGACGATGGGCGCGCTCCACGAAGGGCACCTGGCGCTCGTGCGCGAGGCGCATCGCCACGCCGATCACGTCACGGTCTCCATCTTCGTCAACCCCACGCAGTTTGCGCCCGGAGAAGATTACGAGCAGTACCCGCGCACGCTCGAGGCGGACCTCGAGCAGCTCGAACGCCTCGGCTTCGTGGACGTGGTCTTTGCCCCGTCGCCCGCCGCCATGTATCCGGGCGGCCCGGCGCGGCATCGCACGTGGGTGACCGTGGAAGGGCTCGACGAACACCTGTGCGGGCGCTTCCGGCCGGGCCACTTCCGGGGCGTCACGACGGTGGTGTCCAAGCTCTTCCTCGCCTGCCGCCCCCATGTGGCCGTCTTCGGGCGAAAAGATGCGCAACAGTTCCTCATCCTGCGCCGCATGGTGCGCGACCTCAACTTTGGCATCGAACTGATCGGCGTGCCGACGGTCCGCGAGCCGGACGGGCTGGCCCTCTCGTCCCGAAACGTGTATCTGAGCCCCTCGGAACGCGCGCAGGCGGTCGTGCTCTCCCGGGCCGTTTCCGAGGCGAGAAGGCTCGCCGAAGCGGGGGAACAGCGCACGGAAGCCCTTGTTGAAGCGATGCGCCGGGCGCTCGCGCAGGCCCCGGACGCGCGCGTGCAGTACGCCGAGGTCGTGGACACCGAAACCCTTCAGCCGGTGGAAAAGCTGGAGCCGGGACGGGAGGCGCTCGCCGCCGTGGCGGTCTTCTTCGGCCAAACGCGTCTGATCGACAATGCCTTTTTCCGGATACCCTCCGACGAGAGAGAGGGGTGAAACAACCGCATCCATCCGCCGAATCGCATGACCATCACGATGTTTCGGGCCAAGCTCCACCGCCTCCGGGTGACCGAGGCCGACCTTTATTACGAGGGGTCGATCACCATCGACGAGGCGCTTCTGGAGACTTCCGGCATCTTGCCGTATGAGAAAGTTCAGGTCGTCAATGTGAACAACGGCGCGCGTCTGGAGACGTACACGATCCCGGGTGAGCGCGACAGCCGCATCGTTTGCCTGAACGGCCCGGCCGCTCGGCTCGCGGCGCGCGGAGACGAGGTCATCGTCATCGCCTATGCGGAGATGACCCCCGAGGAAGCCCGACGCCATCGCCCGCGCGTGGTCCTCGTCGATGAGCACAACGACCCCAGAGAGGTCTTCGAGCCCCGCGTCGCGACTGTGGAGCCCGAGGAGGTGGCGTGAGCGGTCCGCTTCGCCGCGAAACGCTCACGTACGGTCGCCGCTTGCCCGCGTGATGCGCTTTCAGGTCGTCTGTCCCCTCGGATCAACCGGGATTGGTTGCATGCCCCTCACGTTCCTTCGCTCATCCGTCCGCTGGCTTCCCGTTCTGTTCACCGTGCTTTTTGGTGTCGAAGCCCGGGGACAGGCGGGAGCACGGCTGTATCCGATCAGCGGCGCGGGCGGAGTGGGATACATCGACGCGGCGGGCGAGGTGGTGGTGTCGCCCGGGTACGGGCAGGGCAGGGCGTTCTCCGAAGGGCGCGCGGCGGTCCGGCGCAAAGGGCGGTGGGGCTTCATCGACGCGGCGGGACGGGAGGTCGTCGCGCCCGAGTACGACGAGGTGGCGGACTTTGCCGGGGGACGCGCCCGCGTGCGGCGCGGCGAGCGGTGGGGCTTCATCGACCGCTCGGGCGCACTCGTCGTGCCGCTGCAATACGAGGGGGCGTTCGACTTCTCCGACGGAAAGGCTCCGGTAAAGCGCGCGGACCCGCCCCGTGGCGCGAAAGACAAGTGGGGGTTCATCGACACGACCGGTGTCTTCGTCATCGCACCTGCCTTCGAGGAAGCGCGGGCGTTCGCCGGAGGACGCGCGCCCGCCGCCGTCCTCCGGAAATTCCTTTTCATCCGCCTCGAAAAGCGGTGGGGCTTCGTCGACGAACGCGGCGCGTGGGCGGTGGAGCCCGCCTTCGTCTCGGTGCACGGGTTCTCGGACGGGCTCGCGCTCGTGGGCACGGGGAAGCGGAACGGGTTCGTCGATGGGCGGGGCGAGATGGTGATCCCGGTCGCATACGATCAGGCGTACCCGTTCGCCGAGGGCCGGGCGCGCGTGGCCGAAGGCGGGCGGTGGGGCTTCATCGACACGACCGGCGCGCGCGTGATCGACCTCGCCTTCGAGGCGGCGCTCGACTTTCGCGAGGGCCTCGCGCCGGTGCGGCAGCATGGGCGGTGGGGCTTCGTCGACCGCGAGGGTCGGATGGTCATCGCGCCGCGGTTCGAGCGGGCCTGGCCGTTCCGGGGTGCGCTCGCCCGCGTCCGCCTCGACGGTCGGCCCGCGTACGTCGACCGAAACGGCGCCGTGGTGTGGATCGGGGAGTGACCGGCGTCACGCCTCGCCTTCCGCGTCGTGCCGTTCGTAGGCTTTGATGATGTCCTTCACGAGCCGGTGCCGGACCACGTCGCCTTCGTCGAACTGCACGAAGTCGATGCCCTCGACGCCTTCGAGTATTTCTTGCGCTTGCACGAGGCCGCTGTGTGAACGGCTCGGGAGGTCGGTCTGTGTGACGTCGCCGGTGATGATGGCGCGGCTGTTTGCGCCGAGGCGGGTCAGAAACATTTTCATCTGAAGGTGGGTCGCGTTCTGTGCCTCGTCGAGGATGACGAAGGCCGAGTTGAGCGTGCGTCCGCGCATGTACGCCAGCGGCACGATCTCGACCACGTTTTGCTCCATGAAGCCGCCGATCTTTTCACGGGGCAGCATGTCTTCGAGGGCGTCGTAGAGGGGCCGGAGGTACGGGTCGACCTTCTCGCGGAAGTCGCCCGGCAGGAAGCCGAGCCGTTCGCCCGCCTCCACGGCCGGCCGGCTGAGGACGATCCGCTTGACCTGTCGCGACTTGAGCGCCGCCACGGCGAGCGCCACCGCCGTGTACGTCTTGCCGGTCCCGGCCGGTCCCACGGCAAAGACGATGTCGTTCTTCCGCGCGCGCTCGATGAGCCGGATCTGGTTCGGCGTCTTCGCTTTGACCGTGCCGCCGCTCGGCGTGAAGAGCACGACGTGGTGCGCGTCGAGGCCCGCGCGTCCGCCCGCGCCGTCGCCCACGGTGAAGAGCGCCAGAACCGTCTCGACGTCGTTCTCCGTGAGATTGCCGTTCCGGTTGAGGAGCAACGTAAGCTCGTCGAGAATGCGTTCGATGCGGGTCAGGGACTCCGTCTCGCCCCGGAGAAGCACCTGATTGCCCCGCGCCGTGATCTGCGTTTCGGGGAAGGCGCTTTCGATCTTCCGGAGGTAAACGTCATTGAAGCCGAAAAGCAAGAGAGGCTCGGCTTTCTCGATCGTCAGTTTTTTTTCTGTCAATGCCGCGATGGATTCGTTTTGAGAGGAAGGCGTCCGCGGGGGGAACCTGTCGGGTGCTTGCTCACTTAAGAACGGGTCTCACGAGCATCGCGCCGTCTTTTCGTTTAACGGTATCGGAGCGCAATAGTGCCCGGTGCGCGCCTCCGATCCTTCATCTGCCCAGCCCATGACCCGCCGCAAGCTGATTGTCGAGTTTACGAAAATGTCCGGAGCCGGGAATGACTTTATCGTTATCGACAACCGGTTTTATCATTTTTCGGACGCCGAGCTGACGAAGCTCGCCCGCCGGTGGTGCGCCCGGCGCACGGGCGTGGGGGCCGACGGGCTGCTTGCTTTCGCCTTGCCCGGGGACGAGGCGCACCACTTCCGTATGCGCTACGTGAACGCCGACGGCACGACCTCGATGTGCGGCAACGGAGCGCGATGCCTCGCCCGTTTCGCCCGGCTCACGGGCGTCGAGGCGGAGGAGCTTGTCTTTGAGACGGATGCGGGGCCGTATCGCGCGCAGGCGCCCGCCGACCCGGCGGCGCCCGTGCGGCTCTTCCTCCCGCCTGCCGAAGGCTACGCGCCCGATCGCGTCCTCGAAAACCCGGAGGTGGCCGTCGATACCGTCGATTACCTGTGGACCGGCACGCACCACGCCGTCTGCTTCGTCCCGGCGGCAGGCCAGACGCCGGTGGACGTGTGGGGCCCGGCCATTCGCCGAGACGCCGCTTTCGCGCCCGAGGGGACGAACGTCGACTTCGTGGAGGTCGTCGCCGACGGGCGGGGCGGGGGGCGGGCCGTGCTCCGGGTGCGGACGTATGAGAAGGGGGTGGAGGCGGAGACGCTCGCCTGCGGCACCGGCGCCGTGGCGGCGGCGCTCTCGGCCCGGTTCCGCGGCCTCGTCCATGCCGACGTGGTGGACGTGCGCATGCCCGGCGGCACGCTCACCGTGGGCCGGCGCGGACCGGATCACGAGGACCTCTACCTCGAAGGCCCCGCCGACGTCGTCTATCGAGGCACGATGGAAGTCGAACCCTGACGGCGGCGCCCTCTTCCGCATGCCTGTTTTTTCCGGGAAGAAGAACCCTTACCTTCGAGGGGCCCGCCCTTTTTCCTCGGACTCGATTTCTCGAAGACCCATGCGCACACGCCGTCTGTGGATCCCCCCAATGTTGCTGTTTGCCGTCTTTCTGTGGAGTGGATTGAAGCCGCCGCCCACCGTGTACAAGGTGTATTACCTCGGCGGACAATCGAACATGGACGGCTTCGGATACGTCAGGGACCTGCCCGAGACGCTCCGCAAGCCGATGCCGGACGTGCGGATCTTCCACGGCAACCAGTCGCCGGACAACACCCCTGTGGACGGACGCGGAATCTGGGCGGATCTCCGACCGGGGCACGGGACGGGTTTCAGCTCCGACGGTGAGACGAACACGTACTCGGATCGCTTCGGGGTGGAACTGACTTTCGCCGAGCGGTTGCGGACACGGGAGCCGGGCGCGCGCGTGGCGCTCATCAAATACTCCCGGGGCGGCACGGCCATCGACACCCTCGCGCCTTCCTTCGGCACGTGGGACCCGGACTTCCACGGCGAAAACGGGGTCAATCAGTACGACCACTTTCTGGCGACGCTCCGTCACGCGTTCGCTGCCCGCGACGTGGACGGGGACGGCGAGGACGACGTGCTCGTGCCTGCCGGCATCGTGTGGATGCAGGGCGAGAGTGACGGCCTGTCGGAAGCCGCCGCCCGCCAGTATCAGGCGAACCTCAAGCGACTGATGGACCTCGTCCGCGCCGCGCTCCGGGTGGACGACCTCCCCGTCGTCATCGGCCGGATCTCGGACTCCGGGCGTGATGACGACGGCAAGGTATGGGACTACGGCGACGAGATCCGCGCCGCGCAGGCGGCCTTCGTCGCACAGGACGACCGCGCCGCTCTCGTGACCTCGACCGACGAGTATGCGTATTCCGACCCGTGGCATTACGACAGCGCCGGTTTCATCGATCTCGGACGCCGCTTCGCCGACGCCATGGCCGACCTCGAAGCGAAGAAGTGACGGGGGAACGCCTCGAACGTTTGCGTCGCCCTCCTGAAAAACCGAACGCCATGGACTTTGTGAACGGGCTCCGCGGTGGGGAAAGCTTCCTGACCGAAGGGTCGGTATACGAGCGGCTTCGTCGTCGTCCGGATCTCCCGTTCGACCCGCACATCGCCCATGCGAGCCTGCTCTATCACGACCCCGCGCGCGATGTTCTCGAAGCCGTCCATCGGGAGTATCTCGAGGTGGGCCTCCGGCACGGGGTTCCGATGCTCATGCTCTCCGACACCTGGCGGGCAAGCGCGGAACGCATCGCGCAATCTCCGTATCACGACCGCCGGGTGAACGAAGATCACGGGCGGTTCCTGTGCGCACTCCGCGACGCCTACCGCCGGAAGGGGATGACCGTTTTCGCGGGAGGAATCATGGGGTGCCGGGGCGATGCCTATCGTCCGGAGGAAGCCCTCTCCACGAACGACGCCGAGGTTTTTCATACTCCGCAGCTTGAGGCGCTCGCCGGCACGGCGCTCGATTTTTTGCTGGCTTCCACATTGCCGGCTTTCTCGGAGGCGCTCGGCATCGCGCGCGCCATGGCGGCGACCGGCAAGCCGTATGTGCTCAGCTTCGTCGTGCGACCGGACGGGCGCCTTCTCGACGGCACGCCGCTCGGTCGCGCCGTCACGGCCATCGATGCGGGCGTGAGGCGCCGGCCCGCAGGCTACTGGGTCAACTGCGTGCACCCCACCATCTTCTCCCGGGCAATGGAAAGAGCGGGGGAGGGCGCGTGGCGGCTCCGCATCCTGGGTCTTCAGGCGAACACCTCGGCGCGCAGCCCGGAAGCGCTTGACGGGCTGGTCGAACTGGAAACGGAGGAACCGTCCCTTTTCGCCGGGGAGATGCGGGCCGTAAGAGCGCGCTTCGGGTTATGCGTCGTCGGCGGATGCTGCGGAACCGACACGCGGCACATCGAAGCGCTTGCCCAGGACCGATGACGCGGGGCGGGCAAGCCGCAAATCAAAAGCGCTTCGTATAGACATGGCAGTAGGGCGACTGCCCCGTTCGGTCGTAGTATTTCTGGTGATACGCCTCCGCGGGCCAGAAAGTCGACGCTTCCGTCACCTCGGTTGCCGCGGGGATCCCCCGGGCTTTGAGGGTGCGGATGAGCCGTTCGGCGGTCGCTCTTTGCTCCTCGTCAAGGTAAAAGATCGCCGAGCGATACTGCGTGCCGACGTCCGGACCCTGCCGGTTGACCTGGGTCGGGTCGTGCGTCTCGAAGAAAAGCTTCGCGAGTGCCTCGTAGGAGACGACGTCCGGGTCGAAGGTTACCTCGACGGCTTCGGCATGGCCCGTTTTGCCGGAACACACCTCCCGGTACGTCGGGTGTTCGGTGTGGCCGCCGGTATACCCGACGCGGGTCGAGAGCACGCCCGGCGTGCGTTCGAAGTGGTACTCCGTTCCCCAGAAGCATCCGGAGGCGAAGAGGGCTCGTTTGGGTTCGGCCATGACCTCGTTCGGTGGAAGGTGAAGCGGGTGCGGCCCGGCGTCAGCGCTCCGGCGGAGGCTCGCACGCGTCGGCGAGACGGCGTGTGTCGGCCAGATGGATGATCTTCCAGCCTTCGGGACGGCGGGCCAGAACGAAGGAGTCAACGCCGCAATGACTGAAGCGTTCGCCGGAGAAGAAGGCATATTTCATCCAGGCCGCCGCGAGGTTGTCTTCGACGTGAATGACCACGTCCCAGATCTGCTCGTCCCATACCTCGTCGTGCGGTGCGCCCACGGCCTGAAGGAACGAAGAGAGTTGTCCTTCCCGCATCCCCGGCGCGCCGTCCGGAGCCGTGAAGGTGGTGACGATCCGGGCAGTGGGGTCGAAGGCGTTGCGGACCATCGTGCTGTCCCCGGCGCGCATGCCGTCGAAAAGCCGGTCGATGACCTGACGCACGGCCTGTTCCGGACGCTGCGCCTGAGCCGCCGTCAGCGCGGTGAACCAGAGGAGGAGGGCCGGGAGAAATGCGAGGAGTCGGGGGAGACGCGGGCTATTCATGGGGAGGCGGATTTCGTGAAACGGAAGAAAGACCTTTTTTCGGTGGAAAGGGTGGATCGTTTCGCTGGAGGGGATTTTTTCGGAAGAAAAAAAGGGGCATGCCGGGAAGGCATGCCCCTTGAGCGCTCTAAAGACGCGCAATTTACTGGAAGAATGAGTTTCGGTTGTCGGTGATGTCCGCCTCTGCCCGAAGCGCCTCGATCCACTGGGTGCGCACCTGGTTCTGGCGCTGGCGAAGCATCATGGCGCGGAGCTGGTTGAGTTCGGTCTCCGTCGGCGGCGAAGGTTCGTGGACCGCCGTGACCTTGAGGACGAAAACCGCGTTGTTGCCCTCGATCACGTCGGAGACCTGGCCTTCCTGCATGCCGAGCGCCGTGCCGATGAAGCGGGGCTCGCGCCCGAGTCCCGGCACCGTCGTCGAGTTAAACGTCAGTCCGTTGGCCGTCTGCTCGATGGCGCCCGGAACGGCGGCGGCCAGCCCGTCGAAGCCATGCTCGGCGAGCGCGCGCTCGAGGATCCGGCGCTGCACCTCGGCTTTCTTGCGATTTTTCACGCGCGGCTCAATCTGGTTGCGCACCTCCTCGAAGGGCCGGTAGCCCTCCGGCGTGATCGCTTCCACGGAGAGCACGACGAACTGGTCGTTCAGTTCGATCACCTCGCTGATGGCGCCCGGTTCGGCTTTTTCGAGGAAACGCTTGATCTCGTTGCTGTTTCCAAGCCCCGGAATGAACTCCTGACCTTCCTGCACCTGAACCGTCTTGACCTCCAGGCCGGCCCGTTCGGCTTCCTCCCGGAAGTTGCCGTTTTCGCTGGCGAAGTACTGCACGTCGTCGAGCTTCTGCTGAATCTCGTTGAGCGTGGCGATGCTGGTGCGGATGCGCAGGGCCATGTCGGCGATCTTCACCTCCTTGTCGGCGCGGTCGGTCACTTCGATGAGGTGATAGCCGAAGGGCGTCTCCACCGGACCGACGAGCCTGCCGACGCGGGCGTTGAAGGCGGCTTTCTCGAAGGGCTCGACCATCCGGCCCGGACCGAACCAGCCGAGGTCGCCGCCGCGGGTGCGGGTGCCGTCGGAGGAATACTGGCGAGCCATCTCGGCGAAGTCGGCGCCGTTGAGGATCTGTCGCCGGACCTCGAGGGCTTTCCGGCGTGCTTCGCGGCGCGCCTCGGCGTCGTCCTCGGGCGCGCGGAAGAGAATGTGCCGCGCACGCACCGCCGTCTCCTCGGCCGGGCGCACGTCAATGATCTTGATCAGATGCGCCTGGTCGCCCACGACGATCGGCCCGATGACTTTGCCGGGTTTGGGATCCTCGAAGACGACCTTTGCAAGCTCGTCCTGAAGTTCGTCGCGGCGGAAGTAGGCGTCCGTGTACGGGCGCTCCGAGAGGTTCCGCGCGAGGAAGAGCGAGTCGTTGTTCGTCCTGGCGAAGTCGTCGCGCAGGCCTTCGAGCTCCTTGATCACGACGGCCGTGTCTTCCGGCGTCGGCGTCTTCGACATCGAGACGTAGAGAAGCGTGTACGACTTCTCGCGCTTGAAGTCTTCCTTGTGATCGGCATAATAGCGCCGGAGGTCGCGGTCGGTCACCTCGACGGAGTCGTCGGGGAGCGAGGCATACCGGAGGGCGACGAAGCGCGTGTCCACCCGGCGATTGCGCCGCATGTACTCGGCGAGCACCTCCTCGTCCGAGACGCGCACCGTGGCCATGATCAGGTTCTCGAGCTTCTCCTGTCGGCGCTGAGCGCGGAGGATCTGCTCGAGTTGCACCCAGGATGCGTTGGCATCGGGGTTGTCGAGGAAGCTCTGGAGAGCTGCCCGGTCGACGCCGCCCTGGCCGTCTCCGAAGTAGATGCGGATGAGCTGGTGCGGGTTGTCGCCAAGCACCATGTCCACGAGCTCTTCATCGGAAACTTTGATGCCGAGGCGGTCCATCTCCTCTTCGCGAAGACGGTCGTCGACGAGCCGGTTGAACACCTGATCCCGCACTTGATCGACCATCTGAGGCGGCATCGCCTCACCGTTTTGACGCTGGTAGGCATCCATCTGCGTCTGCAGCGCCTGTTGATACTCTTCAAGCGTAATCACATCGCCGTTGACTTCGCCCAGGCGGTTGCCCAGGTTGCCCACCACGTCGAAAGTGCCGGCATCCTGGAGCACCCAGATCACACCAAAAGCAATGACGAGAATCCAGAGGACAACCCCCGTGTTTTCCCGCATTTTATTCATCACACCCATGTAAAATCCTCCACCAAACTGAGATATCGGAACAACCGGGGCGTTGACGGAAGCGTCGTCACTCGGGGGAGTCTCGACGCGAAAGCCGTTGGCCGGTCAACGCCGCCGTGTTCAAAGTCGAAAAATGGCTAAAGCCCAGAATATACTTCAAGGGAAGCGAATTGTTCAGTCGTTCCCGAAAGCATTCTTGGCAAAGACGGGCCGCGGGTCGAGCGGGAGAGGGGTGGGACCCGATGGGAACGTTGCGCCGACGCACGGGCGTCGGATGGTGGAGGAGAACTGCGGGCGGCAGTGCGCTCAGGCGGCGCGGGACTGGACGCGGGCGAGTTGTGTGCGGAGGGTAAGCAACACCTTGCCGAGGATCTGGGAAATTCGGGCTTCGGTGCGGTTCATCAAACCGGCGATCTCGCGGAGGGTCAGGTTTTCGAAATAGTACAGGGCGAGGATCGTTTGCTCCCGCTCGGGAAGTTCTTTGATGAGCGTCTGAATGTATTCGCGGAGCGAGGTCCGGTCGATCTGCTCGAAGGCTTTGAACGTCTCCTCGTTGGGAATGGTCTCGAGTACGGTCTGATCGCCCTCATGGTCGACGGGCGAGTGGAGGGAGAGATTGAATCGGCACTGCGCGTCGCGGAGGAGGGTGTGGTATTCGACGAGGGACATGCCCAGATAGTCGGCAACGTCGTGATCGCCCGGTTCACCGCCGAGGGCCTGGCGCAACGTGTCGATGGCCTGGTGCGCCTCGGCCAACTTGCGTCGTCTCTCGCGGGGGAGCGCGTCGATGGAACGGAGATAGTCGACGAGCGCGCCCCGGATGCGCCCGTAGGCATACGAGACGAACGGCGTGCCCCGCTCGGGATCATAGCCCTCGAGCGCTTGAAGCAGGCCCAGGATGCCGACGTTCTCGAGGTCCGGACGCGTGGCGAGCGGATGATCCGGGATGCTCAGACGCCCGACGATGGAGCGCACGAGCGGTATGGCGGCGAGCACTACGGCTTCACGGTTGGCGTCACTTTTATCGGTTGCATAACGCACCGCGTGGGTCTGTAAATCTTGGGCCATGAGTTGATTCGGTTTCGAGGCCGGGCATGGAGGAATATGTGATCAAACCGCCAGGGCTTCTTTGTTCTTGTTGGAATCCGTCCGTGCAATAGGGGGGGCGTCGGGGGCTCGGGAGCGGCCGGACGTGTCACCGTTTTCCGTCGTCGCGGCCCCGGTTGCGGCTTCGGCATGCGCCTCGGCGCTCTTTTGAAGCGAAGCGGCGCTTTCGAGAATCCGATGGATGGCGAGATCCCCCAGCAGGAGGACGAGGTAGACCGTCAGTCCGGCGCTCAAGCCCAGATAAATGGTTTTCTCCAACGGCGCCGGACCCATAAGCTGGTTCAAAAACGTAAGCAGACCAACCAGACCGCTAAACTGCGTAAAAAGAGCGCGCATCGTCGGTTTCCAGACAACTGAGTGTTGATGATTCAAGGGCGCAAGTAGGGGGGCTTCGATAGTCAGCAAGGACTGTGCCATGGGAGGCTGAAAAACGCTTCCGGTGTCGGCGGCGCAACCGGGACAACGCTGCCGTGTGGAGCAGCGTCAGCCAGGGCAAGAGACGGCGAGGGGGGCGAGCTATAAAAGGAAAAACGCATGTGAGAACGGAAAAAGGGGGATGAGGGATTACGTCGGAGGACCGGTGGGGACCCCGTAGTGTCCCTGGACGAGCATCTCGGCGAGGGTGTCGAATGCCTCGGAAAGAGGCGATTTTTTTCGAACGACGGGACATTGCGTGCGCACCGATTGCCGGAGGGCGGCGGAAAAAGGTACCCACCCGAGGTACATTGTTTCCTGTCCGGTGAAGTGGGTTGTGATCTTCCCGAACCGGCGCGCGACGTCTTCGGCGTCTTCGGCGTCTTCGGCGAAGTTGACCACGGCGCCGAGGGGATAGTCGGGTGCGTGCTCCCAGATGAATTTGACCAGCCGGTAGGCGTCGGCGACGGCCGTGGGTTCTCCCACCAGCACGAGGAGGCCGAGGTCGGCGCGATCGAGGGCCCACCGCACGGGACCGGTGACGCCGGCGGGGGCGTCGATGAGGATGTAGTCGTGCGTGCGCCGGAGATCGGCCAGGAGGGTGTCGAGGCGGGCGAAGAGGGCGGGTTCGGAGTCGGCGAGGACGGCGGTTTCGGCTACGGCCTGCACGAGCGTGATGCCGGCGCGCGTCTCGTGGAGCGTATCGAGCAGACGAGCCTTGCCCCGGAGCGCCGAGAGCACACTGGCCTGCGGGGTTTCGTTGAGCAAAACCGCGCACGCGCCCTGTCCGAAGTCGGCGTCGATGAGGGCCACGCGATGGCCGCGCGCACTCAAGGTCTCGGCGAGGTTAACGGCCAGCACACTCTTGCCCACGCCGCCTTTGCCACTGACGAAAGAGAAAATGGTTGAACTGCGCTTCATAGGAGACGGCAAGGATTTCAGCGGGTGGATCGGCGCTAGAGCATCGACCATGCGAGGGAACGGCTCTTCGAGACGATGCTCATATCCAACAGCTCTTCCACGAGCCGGGACGGCGAGAAGCTGCCCACGTCGTCGGGCACGCGCATGCCGTTGGAGACGAACTGCACCGGCAGGCCCAGTTCCATCACACATTCCGCTACCCGGCCCAGCCCGTCGGCTTCGTCGAGGTGGGTGAAGGCGAGCGTGTCCGGACGAAGCGGCATCCGTTCGAGAAAGCGCGCGTCGTAAGCGTCGAGCACCCGCGTCGCATCGAGGACGAGGTGGATCTGGAGGGGCGCAACGGCCTCGGTCATGTATTGCAGGCGGAGGAGCGCGGCGTGCGCTGCCTGAGGCTGAAGCGGCAGCGGCGGGGTGTCGATGAGGATGTGGGAGAAGCGTCGGGCGCGCTCGAGTGCGGCGCGCATCTCCTCGGGTCGGCGGACGGTCTGCACCGAGAGATCGAACTTGCGGTAGAGGTCCACCGGGCAGTGGTGCGAGACGGCCTCTTCCTTCTCGGGCTCGATGACGAGGATCGTGGTCTTGCGTCGACCCAGGAAGCGGGGGTGACGGGCGAGCTTGAGTTGCAGCGCCGTCTTGCCGGCCCCGCTCGCGCCGATGAAGAGTTGTGCGCCGGCGCACGTCTTCGGCTGCGTCACGTCGAGCATGGTCCGAAGCTCGGTCGCCAGGGCCCACTGCACGCGCGTGGGGTCGTCGTCGGGCGCGAAACCCATCTCGGCGAGACGGTTGAAGAGCCGGGTCAGGGTGCGGGTGCGGAGGCCCTGTTTGAGGAGCAGACCATAGAGCGGGTGCGCCATCCACGGCTGGGACGCGCCGATGAACGCGTGGCCGAACAGGTTCTCGAACGCCTCAAGCCTTTTTTCGAGGCGCTCGATCCGCGCCGTGAACAGGTCGCCGAGCGGCTTCCACGATGTCGGTTCCGCGGGGCGGCGAGACGGGGATGCCGTCTCGGAGGGAAAGAGGCTCCCCCGACCCGTTCGGCGTTTGCGGGCGCCCTCCTCGGCGAACGTTCGCGTGCGGGAAAAAGCTGCGCCGGTGCGGGCAGCATCTTCCGGGCCCGGGCGCGCCGCCGGATAGCCATAGCCTGCCGCCGGTGGGGCGGAGACTTCGCCGGCATCGCCGGCTTCGCGGACGTCGACGAGCGCAGGCTCCGGGCGCACGATCACCTTCCGGCGGTACGTGGGGGCGGGCGCCCCTTCGCGGGAAGGCCGGGGCTCGGGGCGCGGTGGTCGGGCCGGGAGCCGCTGGTCGACCATGACCGTGATGCGCGCGTGCTGATCGTCTTTCGCAGGCACTGATTCGAGCAGGACCACGTCGTCGCCGAAAAGCTGTCGGGCCTCGGCCAGCAAGGCGCTAATGCTCGATCCGGTTAAGGTTTTCACATTCATGAGGGCTGAAAATCAAGGTCGCGGGTGTGCGACGCGGGTTCAGGATATCTTCAACTGGTCCACCACTTCCACCTGCGCTTCGGGCACCAGATCGTTGTACGAGAGCACGGCGAGGTCCGGGACCATGGGCGAGAGAAAGTTGAAAAGGGTGGGGCGAAGCACCGGCGAGGTGAGCAGCGTCGGAGCACGCCCGGCTCCGATGAGGCGTTTCGAAAGCCGTTCCGCCTCCTTGATGACTTTTTCTGCGCGATTCGGCTCGAGTCCCAGCGTGTTCGGATTGAGCTCGCCGCTCCTGGCCTTGTCGAGCAAGTGCTGTTCCAAAACGGGGTCGAGCACGAAGACATGGAGGCTCCCGTCGGGTCCGGCAAATTGCCGGGTGATGGTCGGCGCGAGTGCGGCGCGGGCGTATTCGGTGAGCACGTCGATGTTCTTCGTCGTCGTGGCATGATCGGCCAGCGCCTCGAGGATGGTGACCAGGTCCCGGATGGGGATGCGCTCCTGGAGCAAGCGCTTGAGCACCTTCTGGATGGCTCCGACGCTCAGCAGGTCCGGCACGAGTTCGGCGATGAGGGCGGGGGCGGTCTCTTTCACCTTGTCGATGAGCTTCTGGACCTCCTGCCGGTCGAGGAGCTGATACGCCGACTTCCGGAGCACTTCGAGGAGGTGCGTCGTCACCACGGCGGGGGCCTCCACCACCGTCAGTCCCTGTCGTTCGGCCTCGTGCAGGTTGCGTTCGGCGATCCACACGGCGGGGAGCCCGAACGTCGGGTCTTTGACGCGAATGCCGGGCGGGGGCGAGGAGAGGTCGTCCGTAAGCAGCGCCAGGTGATAGCCGGGCAGGATCTCGCCCTCGGCGATGGGGTTGCCCCGCAGCTTGATCACGTACCGGTTGGCCGGAAGCGTCACGTTGTCCCGGATCCGCACGGGAGGGACCACCACGCCGAGCTCGAGCGCGAGCTGCTGGCGGAGCATCCGCACCCGTTCGAGCAGGTCGCCGGCCTGGTTGGGATCGACGATGGGGATGAGCCCATAGCCGATCTCGAGTTCGAGCGGGTCCACGAGCAGGAGGTCGGTCGGGCTTTCCTCGGGCGCCTGTTCGTCGGCTTCGGCCTGTTCCAGGGCGGCCTTCTCCCGCGCCTGGTTTTGCTCCGCGCTAAGCCGCGATCGGCCCATGAGGATGGTCAGGCCCGCCAGGAGCCAGAAGGGGAAGATCGGGAGTCCCGGCACGAGGCCGAGCAGGAGCAGGAAGCCGCCCGTGATAAAGATTGGATGCGGCTTTTTGAACAGCTGTCCGCTGAAGTCCTGCGCGAGGTTCGCGTCGCCGCTGGCGCGGGAGACGATGATGCCGGCCGCCGTCGAGATGAGGAGCGCGGGGATCTGGGAGACGAGTCCGTCGCCGATGGAGAGCAGGGTGAACGTGCCCGCGGCGTCGGCAGCGGACATGCCGAGCTGGGCCACCCCGATGATCAGGCCGCCGACGATGTTGATGGCGGTGATGACCAGTCCGGCGATGGCGTCTCCGCGGACAAACTTGCTCGCGCCGTCCATTGCGCCGTAGAAGTCCGCCTCGCGCCCGATGTCCTCGCGCCGTTGCCGCGCCTCGAGCTCGTCGATCAGCCCGGCGTTGAGGTCGGCGTCAATGGCCATCTGCTTGCCGGGCAGGGCGTCGAGCGTGAAACGCGCCGCCACCTCGGCGATGCGCCCGGAACCCTTCGTGATCACGACGAAGTTGATGATCACGAGCACGAGGAAAATGATCGTCCCGACCACGTAATTGCCCGCGACGACGAACTGGCCGAACGCCTGGATGAGCGCGCCCGCGTCTCCTTCACTGAGAATGAGCCGCGTCGAAGCGACGTTGAGAGAGAGGCGAAAAAGGGTGGTCAGCAGAAGCAGGCCGGGGAAGATGGCGAATTCGAGCGGCCGGTTCGCATAAAACGCCGTCAGCAGGATGGCGAGGCTGATCGCAATGTTGGTCGCCAGGAGCATGTCGAGCAGGAAGCTCGGCAGCGGGACGACCATCACGAAAAGGATGAGCACCACGCCCGTGGCGATCAGGGATTCCGTGTTGGCGAGCCGAAACGGCTCCGGACCGAGTTGCTGCTTGGGAGACCTTGCGATGTTAGCCACCGAACGAAAAGGCTGGGATGCGGCGAAGCGTATGGGCGGTTCGGGGAAGCGTGCCCCGGACGGAAGCGGTCCGGATCATACCCCTCGACCCCGTTGACGATATATTTCGGCGAGGACCGCGGCGACGGCCGGATAGAGGTCGGCGGGGATCACCTGCTGCTCTTCGACCGAGCCATACAAAGCCCGCGCCAAAGGACGATTCTCGACGGTCGGGATGCCGTGCTCGCGCGCGAGCTCCTTGATGCGGAGCGCTCGCTTCCGGATGCCTTTGGCGAGCACCATCGGAGCGGGCGCCTCGCTCTGGTCGTATCGGAGCACCACGGCATAGTGCGTCGGGTTGGTGACCACCACGTCGCCCCGGAGCACGGCATGGTCGAGTCGGGCACGGCGCGAGATCTCAAAGGCCAGCCGCCGCCGCTTGCCCTTCATTTTCGGGTCGCCCTCATTCTCCTTCTGCTCGTCCTTGACCTCCTGCTTGCTCATCTTGAGGTTCTCCTTGTACCGCCATTTCTCGTATGCGAAATCGACGGCGGAGAGGGCGAAAAGGACGACGATCAACTGGGCGGCAAGCGCCAGAATCCACCGCCCGGCAAGCCCCAGAATCTCACCCACGGGGAGCACGTGAAGCATCATCAACTCGGACATCCGGGCCGAGATGAAGAGGTACGCGATGGGGCCGACAATGGCGATTTTGAGGATGGATTTGGCGGTCGTGAAGAGTCCCTGCGACGAGAAAATGCGTTGCAGCCCCTTGGCGGGGCTGATGCGGTCCGGCTTCGGAATGAGCGGCTGCGTCGTGAAAATCCACCCGGATTGCAGCAGGTTGACTCCGACGCCGGTGACCATGAGGAGGAACATGAAGGGCAAGAGGAGCACGAGCACCTGAAAGCCGATGGAAACGATGAGCGCGATGATGGCGTCGACGTTGAGCGAGGTCGTGGCGGCGTTCAGAAAGATTTGTCGGGCCAGTTCCTTGAGCGCGCTGAAAGCAGGACGCATACCGACGCCGAGCACACTCAGACCGACCGACAGCGAGAGGATCGAGACCATATCCTGGGCTCGAAAGACGTTTCCCTCGTCTCGGGCCTTCTTGATCCGCTGGGCCGTCGGGTCAAACTGTTTGTCTTGCTTGTCCGCCATACTTCACGCGGTCGTTCGCTTCGGTCAACGATCCGACCCCAGAAAAAAACGAGCCACGGCGCCCGGGGCTTCGAGCCGCCGATGAAGGACGGCAGGCGGGACGGGAGGCGGAAAAGGGGAGTCGCTCGGGGAAAGGATTTCCTTCGCGTGAAAGGATCGGGAAGTCTATGCTTCTGCGGGAAAGGAGATCATCCTTCCGGCGGAATGGACCGTCGGCGCATCGCCCCGATGATTCGGAGCTCTGATGTGCAGCGCACCGATACGAGACCGGAGCCTTTCGCTGTTCGCCTGTTTCCTACGCGGCGCCCCGCCTCTGTACGCGGACCCAACGCATAGTCGGCTACGCCCCCTCTAAAAAACGTACCGCAGGCCGAACTGAAACTGGCGCGGCGGTCCGGCATTGCGGCGGACGAGCAGCCCCGAAGCCGCGGGACCGACCTGGATCTGGTTGCTCTGGGTCGCATTGTTCGAGTAACCGCTCAGGTTCTCGATGTCGAACACGTTGAAGACGTCGGCGCGAAACTCGAGGCGTCCGTTCTTGATCGGGAGGGCGTACTGGAGCCCCACGTCGAAGGTGTTCGACCACGGCAGGCGGTCGCTGTTGCGGGCCTCGCCGGGTTGCCGGTCGCTGTTGCCCACGTACGCATCGCCGAAGGAACGCCCGTCGCCGTTGAGGTCGGTGGTGCCGAAGACGGTGGCGTCGGGGATGCGGTTGATGGGCTGTCCGCTCTGGAGCAGCGCCGCCACGCTGAGGGCGAAGTGCCGGGCCGGGTACACGTAGAAGACGCCGCTGATCACGTGCGTCCGGTCGTTGATGGACGGCCC
This sequence comes from Rhodocaloribacter sp., assembly GCF_056451265.1. Classification (NCBI taxonomy): domain Bacteria; kingdom Pseudomonadati; phylum Rhodothermota; class Rhodothermia; order Rhodothermales; family Rhodothermaceae; genus Rhodocaloribacter; species Rhodocaloribacter sp. The sequence continues at coordinate 23,964 of NZ_JBWOPL010000117.1, forward strand.
CCACTCGGCCTCGAAGTCGTTCGAATCCATCGCGCGGAAGTTGATGTCCTCGGTGTTGTTCCGCAGGCGCGAGAGCGTGTAGGAGACGCGATAGGCGTAGGCGTCGTCGCCGCGGTCTTTGAGCAGGTTGAAACTCGCCGCCCAGTACCGTGCTTCGCCCGCCGTCTCGGTCACCATGATGTTGCGCGCGCCGCCCGCCACCGGTCCGACCGGGCGCGTGGCGTCGGCTTCGGCCGGGGTGCGGACGAGCGCCCGGAGCTCCTCCGCCGTCTTCCCCTCGACGTCGGCGCGGGTGAGCCGGTACGGCGCGGGCGCGTTGAGGTCGCGGAGGCGGAAGAGGTTGAACGACCGCGTGTGCATCAGGTCGACGTAGAAGAGCTTGTCGGACCCGAGTTGCCGCTGATAGCCGATGGAGAACTGGTGCGTGTACGGGTTGTCGTAGCCCTCCGGGTTGAGGATGCGGCGCTCATTGCTGAAGATCCGTTCCCGCTGCGTTTGCACTTCCTCCGGCGTCGGCCCGGCGAGATAGGGCGCCCCCTGAAAATCGGCGGTCAGGTTGCCGTCGAAGGTGACGCGGTCGAGGTTGGTGTCAGAGGGGAGACGCCCGAGGTCGATGAGCTGCTGAAGCTGACTCCGGAAGCCATCGGCGGTGGAGTTTTGCTGAAGGGCGTCGCTGTAGATGGCGTAGACGATCTTGTCGTAGAAGATGCCGTAGCCCCCGCGCAGGCTGCTCCGGGCGTCAAGCTTGTAGTTGAAGTTGATCCGCGGCGCGAGGTTGTTCCAGTCGCCGGAGGCGCCCCCGCCTTTCGAGAGGTTGTCGTAATCGTACCGGAGGCCGAGCGTCACGTTCAGGCGGTCGCTCACGGAGACCAGATCCTCGACGTATACGCTCCAGACGTTCTGCCGGGCGCCGAAGGCCTTCGGCTTCAGCTCGACGCTGTAGTTGAGCACCTCCGGGTCGAACGGCGCGAGGTCGTCCACCGTCAGACTCGCGCCGGGACGGTCGGCGCGCAGCCGGTCGAGCGCTTCCGTCGAGAGCTTCACGGTATAGTTGCCGGACGGGTTGCCGCCGCCGGTGAGCGCGAAGTCCGATGACACCAGCTCGCCGCCGAGCTTGAACGTGTGGTCCCCCCGACTAACGGTGAGCTTTTGCTGAAGCTGGATCGTGTTTTCCACGTCGTCGAAGACGAAGCCGGGATGACCGAGCACGGCCAGCGTCAACTCCTGCGGATCGAGCACGACGACCTGCGGTTCCTCCTTCGCCCGCGCGTAGTTCCACCGGAAGCGGCCGTACTGCACGTTCGTCTCCGAGACGAAACCGTTGCCCACGTACGTATTCATGAGCGCCACGAGCGCCGAGTTGCGATCCTGCGTGTTGGCGGCGGAGGGAAACGTGACGCCGCCGTCGAGGCCGCCGCCCTGCCGCTCGATCCGCACCGCGCCGAGGTTGGCGCGCAGCGTCGTGCGGAGGCGGTCGTTCCACCGATGATCGATGCGGGCCGAGGCATACGTGAACCGGTTCTGCCCCTGAATGGTCTCCGCCAGGCCGAGTTGCGGCACACTCAAAAGGTTGTCTTTGAAGTCCGTCGTATGCTCCAGGTCGACATAGAAGAACGTCCGGTCCTTGACGATCGGGCCGCCGACGGCGAAGCCTCCCTGTTGCCGCATGAAGCCGTTTTTCACCTGATTGCCCGAGAGGTCGCGCTGGGCGTATGGCGAGTCGCCGTCGAGGGCCGGGCCGGGGCGCGTGAGGTAGAATGCCTCGCCCGTGAGCCGGTTGCTTCCCGACTTCGTGGTGATGTTGAAGACGCCGTTGCCCGTCCGCCCGAACTCCGTCGAATAGTTGTTCGTGAGCACGGTGACGTCCTGCACGAAGCCCGTCGGGACGGCGAATTTCTGACCGCCGAGGAAGTTCTCGTTATTATCCATCCCGTCAATCATATAATTGACGAAGAGGGAGTTGGCCCCGTTGACGCTCACATTCGGCGCTTCGGGATAGAAGCCGGTGGCCTGCGTCACGTTCGGCAGCCGGTAGAGCGCCCGCGTCACGTCGCGCCCCTCGATGGGGAGCATCTCGACCTCCCGCTCGCTCAGCGTCGCCGACACCTCGGCGTTGACGGTATTGATCTCGGCAAAGCTCGTCTGCGCCGTCACCGTCACCTCATCGAGCTCGACCGTGCGGACGGGCACGAGCAGCAGCACGATGCTTCGCGTATAGTTCGATCGGAGGCGGATAGCCTCGGCGCGGGCTTCGTAATAGTCGTCCGTCTCAGGCACGAAGACGTCGTATGCGCCCGCCGTCGTCACGCTCGGGAAGCGCGCCTTGCCCTGCGCGTTCGTCGTCTGTTGGCGCTCATAACCGATGGCTTCGTTGACGACGCGCACTTCGGCGCCCACCACGGGTCGGCGCGTCTCGTAATGCAGAACGGTGACTTCGAGCCCGGCCTGCGCCCGCGCCACACCGGCAACGCCGCAGATCAAAAGGGCGAACAGGATACTCCTTCGGAACAACATGAAATCGGAAAAGGGGTGATGGCGGAAAGGGGAGAGGTGACAAGGTACTCCTTCGATATCCTCTTTTCCGAAAATGTTACGCCGTGTTTACGTCTTCGTCCATGAAAATACGGGTGAGATCCACGTGCCCCCTCACGTCCGGCCGTCGCGCGTGAGCCTCGGAGCGCCGCCCCGATCTCGGCCCGTCAGGCTCTCGTCCCTAAAGACCAGGGGAAGGCGATCGTCACCTTCCCCCGTTGCGCCTATGGACCGTTTAGGTTCTGCTTTTTTCCTTTCGGAGCGTCGGCCACCGGTTGCTTCGCTCGCCGATAATACATGAAGAACAACACCATTGCTACACTGCCTAGCAGCATGTTTCGGAGCAATGCCTTCAGAGGATCGTCCTGACCAGTCAGGCTTCCGAAACATCCGCAGGAAAATCCGAGACCCCGCAATATGGCATAACCCACTACACCGGAGAAAGCGAAAAAGACAAACGTGGCAGCAAGATACGTGCCCGGGTGACGCCTCAGTAAGATCAGCGCTCCTCCAATCATGGACTCTGTTATTATAACGATCAGAAAAAGAATCTGTGCACTCCAGATGCCAAAGCCGAAGACAGATGTGATGAAGCTTATAAATGGAGCGGGATTAGCTATTTTCCCAACCACGGCGAACATGAGTACGCCAAATAACACGAGCTGACCGGTGGTTCTCAATGCGTGGTGCATCTATCATCGCAGGCTTAACCGTCTGCCTGGCTAAGATAAAAAGAAATAACCGTTGTGTCTTGTACGCAGTAAAGGTTCTCGTTGTACACAAGGCCTTGTCTTGCAAACGAAATGGGAATTATTCCTGAGCCAATATATACGCCTGTTCTAGCGTCATATCGATCCAGGAAGTATTTTCTCTTGGTGTCTGTAAATTTAGTGAATACGTGTAGCACATCATTGCTTATGTCTATGGATAGATTTTTAATTTTTCCTTTAGGGGCTCGCATTATTCTTCCGTTATTTGTGATTCGGCCGGCTTCGGGAGGTAAGGGGAAGCCATCAATCATCTCTATACTCTTCAGCAGCCTGCCTTTTGTATCATGGTAAAAGAAATAACCGGCGTAAAGTGGCACATAAATAAACTCGTCATCTCCAACAGGAACCAGATTGCCGTCGAGCGCGAGCCGATCATTTACCTGATCTTCCAGCGGATTGCCGAACCGGCGAATTTCCTTCCCGGTAGAATCAATCTGAAGAAACAGATCAGGACTCATGAGGGTCAGCAAAACGATGGTTTCCCCCACCGGCGCCATACGTATGGCCAGGTCCGGGATTGAAAAGCTGGAGAGGTAGGTTCCATCCGTTTTGAAGATCGAGATGCGCCGGGGGTTGGGATCCAGAACCCATATCCTCGTTCCCTGAACAAAGAAGTCGGAAGGAATGATCACCTCTCCCGGTCCCTCTCCACGACCAGCTATGATCTCGCCCAGGAAATCGCCCGTGAGTGTAAAGCGCTTGATCTTGAAATTACCGGCATCGAATACATAAAGATGATCATCATAAATTTTCATAAAGGCTGGATCGAGCAAGACATTGTGCCGATCCAGCACCCTCATGTCGACGGGTTTGATATCAAACGATCGTTTGTCTTGCTCTTGCCGCACAACCGCCGGGCGAGGCACAACAGGCTGATCGTTTTTAATCAGGGCATAAAGTCCGGCAGCACCTGACAGGATGCCGATAAGTAGAAAAATGATAACTATTCTTCGCATGATCTGGCAGGTGTGATGTGTATGCAACTGTATAATTGCTTACACCTTCCTGGTTGTCATCTTCGTTCGATTCCTTTGCATCTATAAATTATGTACGTCTTCATATCTGAAGCAAAAGTACCAGGCGCCATCATCGCAATAATAAGCAACGCACCCATCTCCCGTGCCATAACAATTACCTTGTCCACATAACCATACATGCTCTTCCGAACAGTTCGGTGTCGACACTGAGCGATCGGGAAAAGACAATGATGCGAGACTGATCAACAAGAAGGCGAGGAAGAGATCCAACGTTTTCATGGCATTCAGGATTGGAAGGATCGAAAAAGTGGGGGAGTGTGCTCCTATTGCGTTGCCTGGTTGCCCCGGGATGACCTGCGGGTTTAGAAGCTACAGCCCCGGATACGGCTCTTTCGGACGCATTGGAGCAAGCAGGTATGGCCGTCCTTTCCCGGGTAGAGGTCTCAGAGGCCGGCAGCTGGATTGGTAGGCGCGCAGCGGTTTTTGCCCCCCGTTCGAGCAAAATGCACTATAATACACATTGTTCTACTATGCTTAACTTTTTCCCGGGGGAGCGTGATTATCTGTAAGTCTATACGTGGAGGGTGCACATCCTACCTTCTCCTTGAAGGCCTTCGAGAATGCGCCCAGGCTCACAAACCCCACCGCCATCGCAACCTCTGTCACTGACATCCCCTGCAAAGACGGATACCGCAACAACCGTTTTGCCAGTTCGATCCGGTGGTGCAACTGGTACCTTTTAGGTCTCAGACCTACATGCCCGGCAAAGACCTCTGATACATCGTGGTTGACAATCCCCAGGCTTTGTTGAAGCTCGCTAATTTTTACTTCGGCTTCTGAGAGACACTCGTTGATCTCCAAAAGCAGCACGCGTACATCCGCCGGCCATCCTGGAGCGGGGACTACCAGTTCATGGTTTTTGTAGAGTGCTACAATACGTTCGAGCAATTCGTAAGAAGTTTGCGGGGGAGGGGAGGGGGATGCATGCGGCATAGCTTTGCTGAGATCTGACTTCGGGCGCCTTCTACATAAACCCCTTTTGCGGCCAGATATAACCTCGCGTCGGGCTAATTTCTGAAGTTCTCCCGACATTTCGCCAAAAAACCAGGGGAAGGCGACCGTCACCTTCCCCCGTCGAGACCGAAACGAGTCGGGCTCAGGGCTTTTTCCCGAAGACCGTCACGCTCATGAGCGTTCCGAGGCTTCCCCCGGCTCCACTCTCGTCGATCAGGCGAAGCGCCGTCTCCGGTGTCGGAAGAACCTTTTCCCGCACGACGCGCACGCCCTCGAAGCCCGCCTCGCGCAACCAGGCAAGGTGCGTCTCCTCCGCGACGGCCCCGGCCACGCAGCCTGCATACAGTTCCGCCGACCGGCGCACAGCCTCCGGCATCTCCCCACGCACGACGACGTCGGAGACGCAGAAGTGACCGCCGGACCGGATCACGCGATGCATCTCGGCGAAGGCCCGGCGCTTGTCCGGCACGAGGTTGAGCACGCAGTTGCTCACCACCACGTCCACGGTCTCATCGTCGAGCGGGAGGGCCTCGATGTCGCCCTCGTAGAAATGGACGTTGTCGAAGCCGAGCTTCGCCGCGTTTGCCCGCGCCTTTCGGACCATCTCCGGCGTCATGTCCACGCCGAGGACGCGCCCGGTCTCACCCACCTCCGCCCGCGCGATGAACGCATCGACGCCCGCGCCGGAGCCGAGATCGAGGACGGTGTGCCCCTCGCGCAGTTCGGCCAGTTCGGTCGGAAGGCCGCAGCCGAGACGCAGGTCCGCATCCGCCACGTAGCCTGCCACGCCCTCGTATTCGTCGCCAATCATGGTCAGGTCCTCGTTCGGAGGAGATGCGCTGCACCCGCACCCGCATCCTTCCTCTTCCGCCGAGGCGATGGACGCGTACTTCTCCCGCACCATCGCCTTGATGCGCTCCGCGTCCGTCGCCCTTTCCGTATCGGCTTCCGCCGTCTCGCCGGAACCGCAGCAGGGCGAAGGGCCTGCGATCGTCGTGATGGTGATCCCGGTCGCATCGCCCTCCCGGCTCGCGTGAATGTCAATCGTCATCGTTTTCCCTCGTTATTGTGATGTCAACAGCAGCCGTCGGGCGTTTCGAGGTCCTCGAAGAGCGCGGTCATCTCCCGCCGCATACGACGGATCGCCGCCTCGTCGAGGCAATAGCACACGCGCGGGCCCTCGATCTCTCCTGCCAGCAGTCCCGCTTCCTTGAGCGCTTTCAGATGTTGCGAGACGGTCGATTGCGCGAGCGGTAGTTCGTCCACGATCTCGCCGCAGAGGCACGTGCGCCGCGCCGCGAGCACCTTCAAAATGGCGATGCGCGCCGGATGCGCCAGCGCTCGGGCCCACGCCGCCGCCTGCACTTCGTCCTCGCTGAATCCCCCGGTCTTTGCCCGTGCCATGGCTGTCTCCGTTTATTCATCGTAAAAATACGATAAAGTCGCACAAGGTTGCAAATGCGGGAAAAAATTATCCGGCAGGCTCTCGGGCGTTCTCCGTCCTGATCGCGCGCGCCCCGCATTGCCGGTCCCCTTCTCCCGGCCTCAGATGCCGTGATGTAAAGCAATCACATGTTCGATTGCCGGGGCCTTCGTCCGCACCGACCGCCCGCCGCTCATAACTGTCCGCGAAGCCGGGACCACGCGAGGCCGAAGTATTCGTGGAGGGCGGTTCGGGCGAGGGCGAGGCGGCTTCCGTTGGGGATGAGGAGTCGTACGTCGAAGCGGCTGCGGGCCTTGTACTGATGGTCGGTGGGGGCGGGGATGGGAGCGAGCCCCTGCCGGCGGAAGAGCGCCATCGCGCGCGGCATGTGGTACGCCGAGGTGACGAGCGCGAAGGGCGCCTCACCGACGATGGCGCGGGTGCGCACCGCCTGATCGTGCGTGTCGCGGGAGGTTTCGTCGAGGGTGATGCGTTCGGGCGCGATGCCGAGCGTGCGGGCGACGTCCGCCATGGCGGCGGCTTCGGTGCGCCGGCCCAGGCCGCCCCAGCCGGAGAGGAGCAGCCGGGCTTCCGGAAACCACCGCGCGAGCCGGATGCCCTCGACGAGGCGGGCCAGCGAGGCGCGCCCGAGCTGGTCGTTCGGCGGGAGCGAAGCATCGTCCGAGACACCGCCGCCGAGCACGACAATCCACGAGAGCGAATCGGAAAGGGCGGGGTCGAAGGGCGGATACCGGTTTTCGAGGAGGCGGATGCCCAGATGCGGCACGGGCCAGACCGTGAGCGCGAACAGCAGCGCCGTGCCCAGGATCAGCGCCGCACGCCCCGTGCGAAGCCGCCTCCCGCGCCGGACGAACACGAGCCCGGCCAGCAGGAGTCCGAGCACGACCGGCGTCGGCATCAGAAGGTCGGAGAGGATTTTTTTGACGAAAAACATGGGCGATGGAGCGCTTCGGTATCCTGCCGGGTCAGCCGCCGCGCCGCGAGGCCCGGCGGGGGCGCGCTCACGCACGACCCGTCAGTGCACGTAGCTCCCGGCGTTGACGTCGATGGTGCAGCCGGTGGCGTGGTCGGCGAGGCCGGAGGCGAAGAGCACGACGAAGGGCGCGACGTCCTCCGGTTCGGTGAGGCGGTTGAGCGCGAGGTCGTTCAGCACGGGAGCCTCCCCGTGCGTCTCGATGAAATCCCGTGCCATGTCCGTGCGGACCCAGCCGGGGGCCAGGGTGAAGGCGACGATGCCGTCTTTCCCGAAGCCGCGCGCGATGGAGCGGGTGAGCGCGACCATGCCGCCCTTCGAGGCCGCGTACGCCATATAGTCCGGCGTGTCGCCCCGGAAGGCGGCGCGGGAGGCGACGTTGACGATGCGCCCGCCGCCGTGCGCGCGGAAGTGGCCGATGGCGCGGCGGCACAGGTGCTCGGTCGCTTTCAGGTTGACGGCCATCGTGCGGTCCCAGTCGGCGGACCATTGCCGGGTGGGGGCGTCGAGCGGCATCTTCAGCGCGATGCCCGCATTGTTGACGAGCACGTGGAGGCGTCCGAAGGCGTCGCGTGCGTCGTCGAAGAGGCGTTCGCAGGCGGCGGTCTGCGCGAGGTCGGCTCCGAAGGCGCGGGCGCCGTGTCCGAGCGTTTCGGCGAGGGCTTCCGCCGCGTCGCGGTTGCGGTGATAATGGACGCCGACGGTTGCGCCCGAAGCCGCGAGCGCGACGGCGAGCGCCCGCCCGATACCCCGGCTCGCGCCCGTGACGAGGACGTTTCGCCCGGTCAGATCGATGTTCATGAGGAACGTGGAAGGAGGGGAAGGGAAAGGAAAAGGCAGGTCGTGGCGGCGGCGAAGCGCGCCCGGGGAGAATACGCGCCTTCGGAAGCGGATGCAAGAGCCGTGTCCCGCCGGAGAAAGGCGGGGGGAGAGGGGTCGGAGTGGGGACGGGTCAGCGAGGCAGACGCCGGCCGGAGGCGGTCATTGCTCGGAGCGCCACGGGTTGTGGCACGCTTCTTTGATGCAGTGGAACATCCAGTAGAGACCGAAGATCGCGCCGAAACCGAGGGCCACGTAAATCACCACTTCCGAGGCTTCGGCCCACGTAAAAGCGCCGAACATCACCATGCCGCTCCCGAGCACCACACTAAAGACAGCAATTGTCGCGAAGGCCACTATGAGCAGGGCAAAGTTGTCCAGGAACCAGTCCCACACGGGTGAACGGTGATCGTGCATTGTCTCTTGATTCACGTTATACTCCTCCATGCTCAAAGCAATTGTCGTAAACGAGGTCCGCCCCGTTTATCAGGCATTCCAGCATAAAGAGTATACGGGAATTCCCCACAAAGTCAAGGGGTTACGGTGTGCGTGGTGGAGATAATGTCGGCGTGGGCGGCGTGGGCTTAAGCATCTTTGTGCGAAAAGGAGACAACATGTGCGGCCTTTGAGACGTTATATGCGTTCGAGCATCGAAGCCGACGCGGGCGGCGTCACATGGAGTCCCGGATCATGATCCCGAAGGAGCTTTTCAAAAAAATACGACAGATCGAGATTCGCACGAAAGGGCTCGTGCACGACGTCTTCGGCGGGGAGTACCACTCGGCGTTCAAAGGACAGGGCATCGAGTTCTCCGAGGTGCGACCCTATCAGGTGGGCGACGACGTGCGGAGCATCGACTGGAACGTCTCGGCGCGGACGGGGGAGACCTTCGTCAAGATCTTCGAGGAGGAGCGCGAGCAGACGCTGATGCTGCTCGTGGACGTGTCGGGGTCGGAGGATTTTGGATCGAAGGGGAAATTCAAGCGCGAGATCGCCGCAGAGATCTGCGCGGTCGCCGCTTTCAGCGCCATCCAGAACAACGACAAGGTAGGCTTGCTTCTCTTCTCCGACGAGATCGAGCTTTTCGTGCCGCCGAAGAAAGGTCGCCGCCACGTGCTCCGGCTCATCCGGGATCTCTTCGCGCACGAGCCCCGCTCCCGTCGGACGAGCCTCTCGGTGGCGCTCAACCACGCGCTCCACGTGCTCCGCCGCCGCTCCATCGTCCTCATCATCAGCGACTTCTTCGACGACGACTATGAGGCCCCGCTCCGCGCCGTGGCCAAACGGCACGACACCGTGGCGATCCATCTCCAGGATCCGCGCGAGGAGGAATTGCCGTCGTTGGGGCTGATCGAGTTGACGGACCCGGAAACGGGCGAGACGGTCTTGCTCGACACGAGCAGCCGTCAGGCGCGTCGGGTCTTCGCCGAGAACGCTCATGCCCGGCAGGCCGCCATCGAAGAACTTTTGCGCCGTCTCCGCGTGGACCGGGTGCCCATCCGCACCGACGAGAGCTACGTGGAGCCCTTGATCCGTTTCTTTCGACAGCGCAACCGAAAGGCTTGATGAGGAACCGCCGTTTTTCTTTCCGCATGAGGCGCTTCGGAGGCAGGGCCCGGGCGTGCCTGGCGCTCGTCTTCTGCCTGAGCGCGGGTCTGGCGCACGGGCAACGCGTGACGGCCTCGGTGTCGGCGGATTCGGTCACGGTGGGACAGCGTTTCTTCCTTACCCTCCTCGTGGACCACGCCGCAACCGAGCGCCCCGTCTTTCCCGACGAAGCCCCCGCCGAGATCGATACGAGCACGGGCCACGCGCGCCTCGGCGACCTGGAGATCCTCGCGCGGGCGGCGCACGCTACCCGGCCTCTCGGCGAACGGTTCCTCCGGGACAGCCTCGTCTATGAGGTCGTCACCTTTGCGCTCGACACGGCCTTCGTCCCGCCGATTCCGGTGCATTTTACCGCCGATGCCGATACGTTGACGGCGGCCGCGGAGCCGTTCTTCGTGCCGGTGATCTCGCTTGTCCCCGCCGACGCACAGGACATCCGCGACCTCGCGCCGCCGGCCGAGTTCCCGCGTCCGATGTGGGCGTGGCTGTTGCTCGGGGCGGTCGTGCTCATGCTGGCGGCGCTGGCCCTCTATTATCGCCGGTCCCGAGCGCCGGAGCAGCCGCCGGCCGTGGCTCCCGCGCCGGTCCCGCCCGCGTCGCCGTATCAGGAGGCCGTCGAGCGCCTGCGACGGCTGGAGACCCGCGATCCCGGGGAGGCGAAGCCCTTCTTCGTGGAGCTTTCCGAGACGCTTCGCACGTACCTCTCGCGGCGGCTCGGCGTCTCGGCGCTGGAGGAGACGACGAGCGAACTGGTGTATGACCTGAAACGCTATGCCGAGCGGGGGCAGGTGCCGGAGACGGTCGTCGCGGAGGTGCACGCCGTGCTGTCGCTGGCCGACTTCGTAAAGTTTGCCGATGCCCGCCCGCCCGCGCCTCGGGGGCGGGAGGCCCTCGCCCGCGCCCGCGCGGCGGTGCAGACCGTCGAGACGCGCTGGG
>NZ_JBWOPL010000118.1:0-29060 GCF_056451265.1 Rhodocaloribacter sp.
TCCGTGAGATGAAGCACGTCCCGTACCTCCCGGAGGACGTGTACCGGCGGCTCTACGAACAGGCCTTCGAGGTGCGCAACGAACTCGGCCTCTACGTTCAGGACCTCCGCCGCCGCTTCGACCTCGGCATCGACTGAGGGTTGCCTTTCCCGGCTCGATTCCGTCTCCGAAACGAACGCGCCCGTCTCCGCTTCGGCGCATGCGTGGTTCTTCCGGCTTCAGCGTTTTTTCCCGAAACGCCAGGGCGGCTCTTCGTATTTTCCACCTTCTGTGATGCCCCCATAATCTCGAAAAACAGCCGGCCGGCGCGCGTGAAATCGATGAAAGCATTCGAGGAAATCAAGCGGTTCGATCATCCGGGTCTGGAGCAGGAGATCCTGCGTTGGTGGAACGAGCACGACATCTTCAAGAAGAGCATCGCGCAGCACGAGGGGGCGCCGACGTTCTCTTTCTACGAAGGCCCGCCCACGGCGAACGGGCGTCCGGGCATCCATCATGTGATGGGGCGGACGATCAAAGACACGTTCTGCCGCTTCAAAACGATGAAAGGCTTCCGGGTCGAGCGGAAGGCGGGATGGGACACGCACGGGCTGCCGGTCGAGATCGAGGTGGAGAAAGAGCTGGGCCTCGAAGGGCGGCATCAGGTGGAGGAGTACGGCATCGAGAAGTACAACGCGGCCTGCCGGGAGAGCGTCCTCCGATACAAGGCGCTGTGGGACGACCTCACGCGCCGCATGGGCTACTGGGTGGACCTCGATCACCCGTACATCACCTTCAAGACCGAATACATCGAGACGGTCTGGTGGCTCCTCAAACAGATCTACAAGAAGGGGCTGCTCTACAAAGGCTACAAGATTCAGTGGTACAGCCCGGGCTCCGGCACGGTGCTCTCCTCGCACGAGGTGAGCCTCGGATACCGGGAGGTGCAGGACCCGAGCGTGTACGTCCGTTTCCGCTCGAAGGAGGAGCCGGACACGGCCTTCCTCGCCTGGACGACGACGCCGTGGACGCTCATCTCGAACGTGGCGCTCGCCGTCGGGCCGGACATCGACTACGTGAAGATCCGGCGTGAGGACCCGGAGGGCGGGGCGGAGCACCTCATCCTGGCCCGCGCGCGGCTCGGCGTCATCAAGGAGCCGTTCGAGATCGTGGCCGAATACAAGGGGCTCGACCTGCTCGGGCGCACGTACGAGCCGCTCTACCCGTACTTCGTCGAGGACGTGCCGCCGGAGAGCGCCTGGCGCGTGGTGGCGGCGGACTACGTCTCCACCGAGGACGGCACCGGCATCGTCCACACCGCGCCCGCCTTCGGAGCGGAGGACTTCGAGACGGCGAAGAAAGCCAACCTGCCCCTGGTCAACCCCGTCGATCCCGAGGGGCGCTTCACCGAGAAGGCCGAACTCGTGGCCGGGATGTGGTTCAAGGACGCCGACAGGGTCATCGTGCGCGACCTCCGCGACCGGGGGCTGCTCTACCGGCACGAGACCTGTCTCCACAACTACCCGCACGACTGGCGGAAAGGCACGCCGCTCATGAGCTATCCCGTCGAGGGCTGGTTCATCCGCACCACCGCCGTGAAGGACCGGCTCGTGGCGCTCAACGAGACGATCAACTGGCAGCCGAAGGGCATCGGCACGGGGCGCTTCGGCGAGTGGCTCAAGAACAACATCGACTGGGCGCTCAGCCGCCGCCGGTACTGGGGCACGCCGCTGCCCGTCTGGGTGTCGGACCGGGACCCCGAGTACATCGAGGTCATCGGCTCGCTCGAAGAACTGCGCCAGAAGTGCGGCGATCAGCTGCCCGCCGATGACGCGGAGGTGGACCTCCACCGCCCGTACGTGGATCGCCTGACGTGGCCCGCCCCCGGCGGCGGCACGATGCGGCGCGTGCCCGACCTCATCGACGTGTGGTTCGACTCCGGCGCCATGCCTTTCGCACAGTGGCACTACCCCTTCGAGAACGAGGAAGCCTTCCGTCGCAGCTTCCCCGCCGACTTCATCGCCGAGGGCGTCGATCAAACGCGCGGGTGGTTCTATACGCTCCACGCCATCGCCACGCTCGTCATGGACAGCGTGGCCTACAAGAACTGCGTCGTCAACGGCCTGATCCTCGACGAGAAAGGGGAGAAGATGTCCAAGAGCAAGGGCAACGCCGTCGATCCGTTCGACGTCATCCGGCGGCACGGCGCGGACCTCGTGCGATGGTACATGATGAGCAATACGCCGCCGTGGGAAGACCTCAAGTTTTCCGAGCATGGTCTGCGCGAGACGCTCCGGAAGTTCTTCAGCACGCTCGGCAACGTGTATGCCTTCTTCGCCACGTATGCGAACATCGACGGGTTCCGGTATGCCGGGGCGCGCATTCCCGTGGCACGCCGCGCCGAACTCGACCGGTGGATCCTCAGCCGCCTGAACACGACCGTCGCCGAGGTGGATGAGGCCCTCGAAGCGTATCACCCGACGAAAGCCGCCCGGGCCGTGGAGCGCTTCGTGGAGGAACTCTCGAACTGGTACGTGCGCCGCTCGCGCCGCCGGTTCTGGGCCAAGGCTTCGCAGGACGCCGAAGACAAGTTGGCTGCGTATCAGACCGTGTACGAATGTCTCGTCGCCACGGCGAAGTTGATGAGCCCCATCGCGCCGTTCTTCGGCGAGTGGTTGTACCGGGCGCTCAACGAGGTGACGGGCCGCGAGGAGGCCGAGTCGGTGCACCTCGCCGCGTTCCCCGAGGTGGAGGCGGCGGCCGTCGATGCGGCGCTCGAACATCGGATGGGGCTGGCCCGGACGATCTCTTCCATCGTGCTCTCCCTCCGGAATGCGGCGGGCATCAACGTGCGGCAGCCGCTTCCCCGCATCCTCGTGGTCACCGGCGTGGGCGTCGAGCGGACGGAGGTCGAGCGCGGCCGCGACGTCATCCTGGACGAGGTGAACGTCCGGGACATCGAATACGTCGAAGGCACGAGCGGGGTGGTGAAACGGTCCGCTAAGCCGAACTTCAAGGCGCTCGGGCGGCGGCTCGGCAAGCTGATGAAACCCGTCAATCAGGCCGTGCGCAACCTGACGGATGCCGCGATCGAGCGATACCTCACCGAAGGCGCGCTCACGCTCGAGGTCGAAGGGCAGCGCGTCGAACTCGGGCCGGGCGACCTCGAGATCACGAGCGAAGGGATCGAGGGCTGGCTCGTCGGGCAGGAGAGCGGCGTCACCGTCGCGCTCGACACCACGATCACCGATGAACTACGCGCCGAAGGGCTGGCCCGTGAGACGGTCAATCGCATTCAGCACCTGCGCAAACAGGCCGGCTATGACGTGACCGACCGCATCGTGGTGCGCCTCCACGCCACCGAGCGCCTGGCCGAAGCCGTGCGCCGTCATGCCGACTGGATACGGAACGAGACGTTGGCTGTGGAGTTGGAAGAAGCCGAACGACCGGGGGGCGACCTCGTCGAGCATTTTGAGATCGATTCCGAGCAAGTGACGGTGGGCGTGCGGAGGGTCGAGGGATGAGGCGGAACCGGCCTCGGTATTTTCCGTGACCGTTTTTCCTTTCAAGCGAAGAAACAATCGTATAGGGCATCATGGCTGAGAAAAAAAATGAGCAACCCGTAGCCGGTGCGGCGACGGATGCCGAGAAGCGACCAACGCCTTTCACGGACGAAGAGCTCGAGCATTTTCGGAAGCTGATTCTGGAAAAGCGGGAGGCGGCCCTGGAAGACATCGAGCGGATGCGCAGCCAACTCGCCGACGCCCGCGAGCAGTCGGAGAACGACACCGCATACAGCTTCCACATGGCCGACGCCGGCACCGACGCCATGGAGCGCGAAAAGCTGTACCTGATGATCGGACGTCAACAGAAATACGTCGGCTACCTCGAGCGGGCGCTCGAACGCATCGAGAACAAGACCTACGGCATCTGCAAGGTCACCGGAGAGCCGATCTCGAAAGAGCGTCTCGAAGCCGTTCCGCATACCGAGATCTCCATCGCAGCCAAACTCAAGCAGAAAAAGTAACCTCCGCCCGGCACGGGCGTACCCAAGGGCGGTCCTGGTCCTCCGGGGTCGCCTTTTTTCGTCCGGCCTGCCTCTCGACAGCCTATGCGCGCACTCTGGATCACGATAGCGGTCATTCTCGTCGATCAGGTCACGAAATACATCGTCCTCCATACGATGTTGCCCCACGAGTCCATCCCGGTCCTCGGAGACTGGCTCAAGCTTACGTTCACCGAAAACCCCGGGATGGCGTTCGGCATCACGTTCGGTCCCCCCGCGATGGTGACGATCTTCTCGATCATCGCCACGTTGCTGATCCTGCTGTACATCTTCAAGGTGGGCAACACCTATTTCCCGTATCAGGCCAGTCTCGCGCTCGTGCTCGGCGGCGCCCTCGGCAACATCATCGACCGCATCTTTTACGGCGTCATCCTCGGGTACGACACGTTCTTTCTCGGCAAAGTGGTCGATTTCATTCACGTCAACGTCTGGCGGGGCTACGTCCCGGACTTCATTCCGTTTTTCGGGGGGAGTTACGTGGCGCTTTTCCCGATCTGGAACGTCGCGGACATGTCGATCGTGGCGGGCGTCATCGGGATTCTCCTCTTCCAGAAGAAGTTTCACGAGCGGCTGGCGACGGGGCGGCCTGAGGCTTCGGAAGGCGTCGGCGGGGAACAGCGTGCGGCGCAGACGGACGGCGCCCCGGCGCCGGGGGCAGAGCCGTCAGAGATGGCCCGGTCGACCGAAAATGGCTCGGACGGAGACGGTGTCTCGGGCGGAGCTTCGCTGACGGAGCCGGGCGGCGGGCGAGAAGAGACGCCCTAGCAGCGGATCGGCTCACCAGCTCACACGGAGCGCGACGGAGGTGTAGCGGGGAAGGAGGGGACGGTTTTCCACTTCGAGAAGCGGGATGCGCTCGGCGTCGGCAAAATAGGTTTCCGGATCGAGGAAGAAGCGGTATTCGGCCACGTTGGTCCGGTTGAGCGCGTTGAGGACATCGGTGCGGATCTGGAGCGTGGCGCCGCCGACGTGAAGGTTGTAGGCGAGGCTCAGGTCGAGCTGGAGGATGGGCGGCAACTTGTGCGTGTCGGGCTTATCGAGGTTGTAGCCGACGACCTGGTTGCCGATGCGGATGCGGGCGTCGGAGGAGACGCCGGTCTCGGCCAACTCGGCCAGCACGCTGGAGAGGTCGTCGAGGTGAGCGCCGACGAAGTCGTAGTAGGTTTTGCGGAAGCCCCAGGTGCGACCCCACACGCCGCGCCAGCGGGCGAGGAAGGTCAGGTTGCGCACGGGGGAGACGTCGAGGCGGAGTTCCAGGTTGTGGGGCTCGATCCAGGGGACGCGGTGAACCTCTCCGCGAAAGAGGCTGGAGATGCTCCGCTGCCCGTCGCTGTACTCATAGCGCGCGAGCACCCGCCCTGCCCCGATGTCGCGTTCGAGCTGGACGGCGGCGCCATAGGTGAAGCCCCAGCTGTCTTTGAGAAAAGCCCGCTGCGGGAGGTTGTCCAGGGAAAGGTCCTCGTCGGTCGCATAGTCGATGGCAAGGATGTGTCGCTGACGCTTATAGTACCCTTCGACCCGAACCGTCCATGCGGGTGTGGGCATGAAGAGGAGTTCGCCCGCGTAATGGAGGGCCTGCGGCGGCGAGATCGTCGAGTCGGTGAGCATCCAGAAGCGGGTCATCGGCACGAAGGAGCGCGGGCTCCGGCTGCTGACGTCGAACTGGTTGACGAACTGCTGATAGACCCCCGCGGCGAGGAGCAGCGACCACGAGCCGTATGGCGTGTCGGCCCAGTCGAAGCGGAGTGAGAGGCGCGGTTCGGCGTAGACCTTCGCGGTGGCGTCGAGGAAGGTGAAGCGGCTGCCGGCTTCGACGGTCACGTGCGTGCCGAGCGTGAGGGTGTTTTCGATGAAGCCCGCCGCGCGCCACCCGGCGGAACTGTGCCGAATGGGCAACTGCGCGCCCGCCAGCGAGAAGCGGTTGCTCGTGCGCACGAGTTCTCCGCCGATCTGGAGGTACTGGTGGTCGCTGAGGTTGTGGTCGAGCTTGCCGGTGAGGCCGAACTCATAGATGCGGTTGCCGTCGTCTACCGGCGCGGTGGCGGCCAGGCTGTCCGGCGTATTGAACGTATGGTTGAGGCGGTAATAGCTCATCCGCGCCTGAAGGGAGGCGAGGGTGCGGGGACCGAGGACGGCTTCGAAGCGGGTCTGCCCCGCACCGCTCTGCCAGGTGTACGTGTCCGGGATCGAACGGAGGGCGTCGTTGAAGTCCCGGGAGGGCGAGAGGAAGGACTGGTCCGAAAAATCGTTTCCTATCCGCGTTTCTCCCCAGTAGGCGGAGGAGTACAGGCTGAGCGAGGGATTGAAACGCAGACGTCCGGCGGCGTGGAGGTCGTGGAACCCGAGGCCGGGGTTCCCGGCGGACTCGAACACCTGAAACGGCGTGTTTCGCTCGGCAAAAGCGGAAAGCACGAACGTGTCGATGGTGTTCCAGTCGCGGAGGAGCGTTTGAAGCGGCGGCGGCGCGAAGAGCTTCCACAACCCGAGCCGTCCCGCGATCATCAGCGACCGCTCGGCGCCGCCCGCGGACCTGTGGTGCAGGCCCACGCGCGCGTTAATGCTGAGCGGGTCCACCTGCACGTCGAGGCGTTGGGGGCGCGCAGCCGGCAGCGTGTGCTCCGCCTCGATCACGCCCGCTATCTGGCTTCCGACGGTCGCGTCGAAGCCGGCTTTGTGCACGGTGATGCGTTCGAGCGCGAAGGGGCTGAAGGGTCCGGTGAAGCTGGTGACGTTCAGCGGGATGAAGACGGGGACGCCGTCGAGGCGGAACTGATGCTCACCGGCGGCGCCGCCCTGCACGTGCAGGTCAGCCGTGACATCGTTCACCCGGACGCCCATCATGGCGTCGAGCAGGCCGAGCACGTCCGAGCCGCCGGGAGAGGGCGTCGAGGGCGTTTCGGGATCGTCGTAGCGGGCGAGGCCGAGCGTGCGCGAACGGTTGCGCGCCGACAGCCCGTTGACGACGATGGGCGTCACGAGGATCGTCCGGGGCTGGAGCGTCAGGTCGATGCGCGCGTTCCCGCCGGGCGGCACGTCCACGACCGTCGCGGCGCTCCGATAGCCGAGATGCGAGGCGATCACCTGATAGCGTCCGGGCGGGAGCTTGCCGAGGGAGAACCACCCGGCGTCGTTGGCGGCGCTTCCCGCCGAGGCGTCGGTGAGCACGATGTTTGCCGAAGGGATGGGGCGTCCGGTGGCGGCGTCTCGCACGCGCCCGCTGAGGTTGCCGTAGAGCGCGGCGGTCCGCGTGATCTCCGCCAGAACGTACGTGCCCGTGGAGAGACGGTAAAAATCGAGGCCGGTGCCCTGAAGCAGGCAACGGAGCGCGTCCTCCGGCTCCGCATCCCGGATCACACAGTATACCTGCTTGCCGGCGGTGAGGGCCGGATCCCAGCCCAGATCGATGTGGGTCGCGGCGATGAGCTGTTCAAGCGCCGTCTCCATCGGGACGCCCCGCCACGCAAACCCGTACGTCTCCGTCTGCGCAAGCGCCGGGGCGACCGCCGGTCCGGTCGCGAGCGTGACGAGGGCGACGAGGGCGACGAATACGACGCGGAGAAGTCGGATCCGAACAAAGGCCATGGGGCTCATGGAATCGGGAGGGGCAATCGTACGCCGGAAAAACCAGGGCGGAAAAGGGGGGTTCCTCAGCTCGCCGCGCCGGAGACGAATTTCGGGAAAAATAGCACAAAGATGGGATAAAAGAGGGGGAGAACGGAGCGCCCGACGGGTGGAGGTGCGGTCAGGGCACGTAGACTTCGTAGCCGGAGGCGATGGGACGGTACCGCGTGCCGGACATCTGGGTCAGCTCGGAGAGGACCGTCTCGGCCTCGAAGGGCGCGTGTTTGAAATACGACTGGGGTCTGGCACGCACGGCGTCGTCGGCGACGATCTCGATGGCGAAGCGCCGTTCGATCTCGTCGAAGATGGCGCCGAGGGGCTGGTCGTGGAAGGCGAGCCCGCCCTCGCGCCAGGCAAGGGCCTGCGTGAGCGAGACCGAGTCGGGGAGCGAGACGGCGCCGGAGGCGGTGATGTAGGCGGATTGCCCGGCGGTCAGGACCACGCGCGATCCGGGCGCCTGCTTCGCGCGGACGCCCACCTTCCCGGAGGCGACGGCGACCCGCGTGACGGCGAGCGGGTCGGTGCGCCGGGCCCGGACGTTGAACTGCGTGCCGAGCACCCGGGTCTCGGCGTCGAACGTCTCGACGACGAACGGGTCGTCGGTGTGTGTGACTTCGAAGAAACCCTCGCCTTCGAGCGTAACCCGTCGTTCTTTCCACGAGAAGGCGCCGGCCACCCGGAGCGTGGAGGCGCTGTTGAGTTCCACCGTGGAGCCGTCGGGGAGGTGGACGGCAAGCGTCTCACCGGCCGGGGCGTGATAGGTCGTCGGGCGAAGCGCGAGAAAGACGCCGAGCACGACGGTTGCCGTCGCGAAGACGGCGGCCGTGCGCCACCGTCGTTGCGGTGTGGC
This sequence comes from Rhodocaloribacter sp., assembly GCF_056451265.1. NCBI lineage: Bacteria > Pseudomonadati > Rhodothermota > Rhodothermia > Rhodothermales > Rhodothermaceae > Rhodocaloribacter > Rhodocaloribacter sp. Next base: position 8,517 of record NZ_JBWOPL010000118.1, read on the forward strand.
CGTGATGGCGCGGGCGGCGTGGCGCAGGCGGTCGGCGACCACGGCGAGCGGAGACGGCGCGGGCGCTGGAGCGGCGGCGGCAAGGAGCGCCGCGCGGGCGGCGCGTTTGCGCGCCGGGTCGGGCGCCAGGTCCGGGCGGGCGTCCGCGCACAACGTCCACACCTCACCCATCGCGGCGGGATCGCCGCCGGCTTCCGAGCGGAAGTGGGCTTCCACCTCCGGCGGCAGGCTCGGTATGTTCGGACGCTCGTTCATGTGCGTAAGCTCTCGCTTTCCCGGCGGTAGGTCTCCAGACGCAACCGCAAGTGCTGAAGCGCGAGAACGATATGATTGTTAACGGTTTTGGGCGCGAGATTCATGCGCGCCGCGATCTCTTCGTGGCTGAGCCCCTCGAATCGACTCAGCTCGAAGGCCAGACGCCTGCGTTCCGGCATCTCGGCGATCCATCGTCGAACCCGATCGTTGAGCGCATCGGCATCGAGGTTTTCCTCCACGAACTGATGCTCAGAAGGTTCGACCGGCATCGCGTCGAGCGAGGTGGTCGCGTGGCGCTTCTTCCGGCGCTCATGGTTCAGCGCATAATTGCGAACCATCTGGTACAGCAACGCCTTGAGCGAGCGATCCGGATCGATGGTTTCCCGCACGTGCCAGAGCTTGGCGAAGACGTCCTGCAAGATGTCGTAGCAAGCCTCGCGGTCGTGCGTGATGTACCAGGCGAAACGAAAAAGCGCGTCGTAGGTGGCATCAAAGACAGAGGCGTAAGCCGCACGATCGGAACGGCGCAAGCCGTCACCCCAGGCGCGAAATTGCTCCTCTGAAATTGATTGCATGCGTTGTCTGCGGTCAAGGGTTATACACCGGGACCATCGGCAGTACCCAATCCCCGCGGATAGGATGAGCGCAAGAGCCGGAGCCGTCGGGAAGCGGGCGGCATTGGAGGCGCGCAGGCTCTGAAATCATCCATAAAACCCGGTCGTACGGCGAAGGTTCTGTCCCGGCCGGCGGGTCCGGCAGCGAAATATCGACGAATCGCCGTTGCGCGCGTGCCGGGGCCGCCTCCGGATGGAACCCCTTCGGTCGCCGCCGAATAATAGCGGACGACTCCACCGTCTTCACGCCTCTCTCTTCATCTCGGCGCTCAATGCCCTACGATCAAAGCAAAATCCGGAATTTTTGCATCATCGCGCACATCGACCACGGGAAAAGCACCCTGGCCGACCGGCTGCTCGAATGGACCGGCACGCTCACCGAGCGCGAGCTGCACGCGCAGGTCCTCGACGACATGGACCTGGAGCGCGAGCGGGGCATCACCATCAAGAGCCACGCCATTCGCATGAACTATGCGTCGCCGGACGGCGAGCAGTACGTGCTCAACCTGATCGACACGCCCGGCCACGTCGACTTCACGTACGAGGTTTCGCGGGCGCTCAAGGCGTGTGAAGGCGCGATCCTCGTCGTGGATGCCGCGCAGGGCATCGAGGCGCAGACGATCTCGAACCTCTACCTCGCCCTCGAAAACGACCTCGAAATCATTCCGGTCCTGAACAAGGTCGATCTGCCGGGGGCGCGCCCGGACGTGGTCGCGCAGTCCATCGAGAGCATTATCGGGGAGCCCGCCGAGGACATCCTTCATATCAGCGCGAAGACGGGCGAGGGCATCTCGGAACTGCTCGAAAAGATCGTCGCGCGGATCCCCGCGCCGCAGGGCGACCCCGAGGCTCCGCTCAAGGCGCTCATTTTCGATTCGGTCTTCAACACCTATCGCGGCTCCATCGTGTATGCCCGGCTCTTCGAGGGCACGCTTCGAAAGGGCGATCAGATCCTCTTCATGTCGAACGAGAAACGGTACGTGGCCGAAGAGGTTGGCATCCTCAAGCTGGGCATGGAGTCCCGGGACGTGCTGCGCGCCGGGGAAGTCGGGTACGTCATCGGCTCGGTCAAAGACGTGCACGACACCCGCGTCGGCGATACGATCACGCTCGTGCAGAATCCCGCCGACGCGCCGGTGGAAGGGTTTCGGGAGGTCAAGCCGATGGTCTTCAGCGGCGTCTATCCCACGAACGCCGACGACTTCGAGGACCTCCGCGCCTCGCTCGACAAGCTCCAGCTCAACGACGCCGCGCTCACGTACGAGCCCGAGACGTCGGTGGCGCTCGGCTTCGGCTTTCGTGTCGGTTTCCTCGGCCTGCTCCACATGGAGATCATCCAGGAACGCCTCGACCGTGAATTCGGCCTCGACATCATCACCACCGTCCCGAACGTAAAGTATGAGGTCGTCAAGACCGACGGCACGGTCGAGGTGGTGGAGAATCCGAGCAACATGCCGCCCGTGGGCGAGATCGCCGAGATTCGAGAGCCGTATGTGAAGGCCGAGATCATCACGCCGAGCGAGTACATCGGCAACCTGATGCGGCTGTGCCAGGACCGGCGGGGCGTTTACATCAACACGGAATACTTCGACCCCGAGCGCGCCGGGCTGATCTATGAGATGCCCCTCGCCGAGATCATCTTCGACTTTTACGACAAGCTCAAGAGCGTCAGCCGGGGCTATGCCTCGTTCGATTACGAATTCATCGAATACCGGCCGAGCCGGCTCGTCAAGCTCGACGTGATGATCAACGGCGAGCCGGTCGATGCGCTCTCGACCATCGTCCACCGGGACAAGGCGTACGAGATGGGCCGCAAGCTCACGCGCAAGCTGAAAGAGCTCATTCCGCGTCAGATGTTCGAGGTGGCGCTTCAGGCCGCCATCGGCACGCGGGTCATCGCGCGGGAGACGGTGAAGGCGATGCGAAAGGACGTGACGGCGAAGTGTTACGGCGGCGACATCTCGCGGAAGCGGAAGCTGCTCGAGAAGCAGAAGGAGGGGAAGAAGCGGATGAAACAGGTCGGGCGCGTGGAGGTGCCGCAAGAAGCCTTCCTCGCCGTCCTTTCCATGGAAGACTGAGCGGGGATCGTATGGGGGAGAGCGGGAAGCGATCTCGGACGCCGCGCGCCGCCGGCTTTTCCGGGGGGGCGATGCGTCTCGTCCGGCTTCTCGTGTGGCTCGTGCCGGTGTGCGTCGCCGCGCAGCCGACGCGGGGGCAGACGCTCATCGACCTGTACCTCACCGAGCGGATCCGTGAGCAGGCGCTGGAGCTTCAGCGTCGGCATGCGCTCCGGATGCAGCCCCTGCCGCCGACGCCCGTTCCCTCGGCGGCGGACACGGTTCGCGCGTGGCTCCTCGCCCGTCGCCCGACGCCTCCGGCGCCGCCCGCCGAAGTCGCGGCTCCGCCCTTCCGGGTCGAGCGGTGGCGGCTGATGAAGAAGTTGGAGCGCCACTGGTTCGAGAAAACCTTCCGCGAGACGAAGTGGGCCTTTCTCGGGAGCAACACCTTCTCGCCCCTCGATACGCTCCGGACGCAGGACCTTCGAGCGCGCCTCGAAGCGCACTTCGGCCCGCCCACGAAGACGGTGGTCGAGCTCGACAGCCTCGAGCACCGCACGCGCGAGGAGTTCGTCGAGTTCGAATACTGGTTCATCGTCAACGACACGATCCCGCTCATCCTGATGGACGTCAACGGGCCTTTCGAACGGGGCCTCGTCACGGCGACGGACCATCGCTTTCGGAACCTGCTATTCGACCTCCGCGAGACGTTTCTCCGAGACCTGGTTGCGGATGAGACCCGTTCGCCGTACGTCGATTATTATTATCAGTACGACACGCAGACCTGGTTCCTCACGGGCTTCGACGGCGAGGCGTTTTTTCTCCGCCGCATCGCGCGGCCGGCCCTTTTTCGCGGGCGTCCCCGGCTCCGAGGGCCGACGAGGTGAGCCGCGCGGGATTTTGATGCCTCCGCGGCGAACAGCCGGGGCGGTTGTCACGTTGAACCGGGATCGGTCACGGCGCGGCTAAAAGATCCGCATCGAGGCAGAGACGAACACAGACAGTTGGAACGGCGCCGTGCCCGACGGTTGCGGCGGAAAACGGATAAGGATTTTGGCAACGAAAACACAAAGGCAAAAGGAACGGGAGAGGCGCCGGGCGAACCGCCAGAAAACGCGCGATCGCGTCAAGGGGCCGTCCGAGCAGGGGCCGCCGAAGAAAGGCAAGGTGCGCGAATGGGTCGATGCGCTCGTCTTCGCCGCCGTGGTGATGCTCATCGTGCGCACCCTCTTCTTCGACCTGTTCAAGATCCCGACGCCTTCGATGGAGCGCAACCTCCTCGTCGGCGACTTCATCTTTGTCTCGAAGCTGCATTACGGCACGCGCACGCCCATGACGCTCGGCGTCCCGTTCACGCAGATTTATCTCAAAGGCCTCGAGTTGCCGTGGACGCGCCTGCCGGGCTTCTCCGAGGTCCAGCGGCTCGACGACGTGGTGTTCAACTATCCCGTCGATGAGGCGCCGATCGAGCGAAAGACGCATTACATCAAGCGGGTCATCGGATTGCCGGGCGAGACGCTGGAGGTGCGCGACAAGGTCGTCCACGTCGACGGCGAGCCGCTGCCACTCATGGAAGGCATGCAACAACGATGGATCGTCTACAAGAGCAGCCCGAGCGTGCGGCTTTCTCGCTCGAAGCTGGAAGAGCTCGGCGTGGCTCCGGACGGCTTCATCGATCCGCCGAACTCGAACATCGCGCAGGTCAACGCGACGCCGGAGGCCGTTCGGGTGATCGAGTCGTGGCCGTGGGTCGAGCGCGTCGAGCCGGCCATCGCCACGGACCCCGGCTACAGCGACCTCATGTATCCGCCCGGTCGCGGCTGGACCCCCGACAACTACGGGCCGGTGTCCATCCCCGCAAAGGGCGAGACCGTCACGCTGACGCCGGAGACGTGGGCCGAATACGAGACGGTCATCCGACGGTACGAGGGGCACACCACCGGGCGCGGCGACGGCGGCGTGTACCTCATCGACGGCAGCCCCGCCACCACGTATACCTTCGCCCAGGACTACTACTTCATGATGGGCGACAACCGGGACAACTCCGAAGACAGCCGGTTCTGGGGCTTCGTCCCGATGGATCACATCGTCGGGAAAGCGGTGCTCATCTATTTCTCGTGGGAGAAAGGTGAGGGCGACCTGTTCGGGATTCCGAGGTTCAATCGCATCTTTCGGTTTGTGCGGTAGCGAGGAGGCGGAGTGCGATGGCGATGGACGACGAGCGAGGACAGATCCGTAGAGAGATTCCCGTGACGGAGCCGGAGGCCTCCGGGGCGGGGCGGGCGAGGCTGCGGCAGGTGCGTGACTGGATGATCGTGTTTGTCGTGGCGCTCGTGGCCGCGCTCACCATCCGCACGTTCGCGTTTCAGGCGTTCCGCATCCCCTCGCCCTCGATGGAGAAGACCCTGCTCGTGGGAGACTACGTGCTCGTATCGAAGCTCCACTACGGTCCGCGTCTGCCGTTCACGCTCGGCGTCCCCCTGACCGAATGGTATGTGAAAGGGGTGCAACTGCCGTATTTGCGCCTGCCGGGCTTCTCCACGATCCGTCGCGGCGACGTGATCGTGTTCAACTATCCGGCCGAGGACGGCCCCATCGACCGGAAGCAGCATTATGTGAAGCGGCTCATCGCGCTGCCGGGCGACACGTTGAGGATCGTCGACAAGGTGACGTACATCAACGGGCAGGAGATGCCGTTGCGGGACGAGATGCAGCAGAGGTGGGTCGTCGAGGCAGAGCCGGGGCGGCCGTTCCCGGTCGAGCGGCTGCGGGCGCGCGGGGGCGAGGTGCTCGCCGGGCGGCCGGGTCGGGGCGCGTCCGAGCGCATCGCCGTGGAAGCCACGCGCGCGCTGGCCGAGGAGGTGGCTTCATGGGACGCCGTCGCCTCCGTCGCGCCGTACGTGCTGCCGCCCCACGCCGGGCTCCGTGTGCGGACGTTCCCGCCCGGCAGCGGCTTCGGCCCCGACTTCTACGGCCCGCTCTACGTCCCCGCCCGGGGCGACACCCTCACCCTCACCGCCGCCAACTGGTCGGCCTACCTGCCCATCATCCGCCGCTACGAAGGCCACGACGCCCGCCGCATCGACGACGATGTCTTCGAGATCGACGGCAAGCGGACCCGCCGGTACGTCGTCGAACAGAACTACTTCTTCGTCATGGGCGACAACCGCGACAACTCCCAGGACAGCCGGGTGTGGGGCTTCGTGCCGGAGGATCACCTCGTCGGGAAGGCGGTCCTGATCTATTTCTCGTGGGATCAGGCGCGTAAAAAACCCCGCACGGACCGTCTCCTTCGCGTCATCCACTGACGACCGGAGGCCGCCTCCGTCGGCCGGGCGGAAACGGGCTCAGTCGCCGATGCCGCGCATCCGGTCGAAGCGTTCCTGCTGGGGTGAGCCGGGCGGCACGTCGTACGGGTGCGCGGGAAGCTCGACCCTGCGAAGCACCGGATAGCGCGCCCGGTGCTCGAACGGCGTCGGATGGCCGTACGTCTCCTGACCGATGACGAGGACGGTCGTGCCCTGCTTGAGAATCTTGCCCTGCGTGGAGCCGACACCGTGGCCCTTCGTGGTCTCCCACGGGTCGGCCCAGTCATAGATCCACTTCGCGTCGTCCTCGACGAGCCGGACGCATCCGTGACTCTGCGGGCCGCCCGTGGGCATGGCATACTGGTGAATGTGGATGCCCCGCTCTTCGAAAAAGTTGAACACCCAGTACATCTCCCACGGCTCTCCGGGCGGACTCAGCGACGAGATGCGATACTCCGCCTTCCAGTTGAAATTGTACCGTCCGTTCGGCGTCGGGGAGGTCTCGGCTCCCGTGCTCACGATGCCCCACCGGACGAGCTTGCCGAATTCATACGCCGCCCACGCCTGAATTTTTTTGTCGATGATGAAGAGCTTGTCGAAATCCTTGCCGCCGGCGTAGAAATGGGGAAACGGGCTGTACGCGCAGAAATTGAGGTCGAAACGGTCGGGAACGACGAGCGTGTCGCCGATGTGCATGAAGGCGATGAGCTTGCGATTGAGCAACTCGACCAGGCGCGCCCGCTTTTGCCCTAGGTCGAGGTCGCCGTCGCCGAGGACCTTGTAGAGCGTGTTCCGCGCCAGCACGTTGTTCTTCCGGCTGCTGTACAGCACGTAGTATTCGTAGTGGACCTCGGGTATCGCGTCGAGGTTCGCGGCGCACGGTTGAAGAATCTCTTTCAGCGCCGGCTGGTTGATGTAATATTGGGCCGAAGCCTCACCGGCAACCGTCGTCCCGAGCAGGACGAGGAGAAAGAGCATGCGAGACGCGCGGATTTTCATGAGGCACAACCGTTTTTGCCGCCGGGTGCGAAGAGCGGTTTTTCGCCGACCCGGCAATTTCGATACCTAGCACGACCGAGCCGCAGTGGTGTTTCCGTTTTCGTTTCGGTGCGCGCGTTTGACCGTCGGAGCAAGGGCCTGGAATCCGGCGCTTTAAGCAGCGTGAGGGGGGCCTCAGGCGGGGCCGCCGTCATCCCGGGCTGCGTGAACAACTGATCAAGGCTTGTGAGAGAAAAAGAAACGTCCTATTATCAGACACATCGCTTCTATTGCCGTTATGGCGCTCACGTTTCGGTCCCGTTGAGCGGAGCCGAATAGAAAGCAATCATCACTCTGCCTTCGCCGGCGACGGATGCGTGAAAAAGACGTTTCCGTAACCGACGTGGCGGAGCTTTGCCGGTGAGGTTCAACGGATGGGAGCGGGTCCTTTATCGATCACGCGGAGGGAGAACGCGCGTATGGGAGAGGTGGTCATGACGCCCCGGCGGAAAAGCCTCTGGCGGGTGTTCTATACCGCGCCGAGGGCGGAGAAGAAGAGCGCCTCGCGGCTGGAGGAGCAGGGGATCGAGGTGTTTTTGCCCACCCGGGTCGCCATCCGGCAATGGAAGGATCGGAAGAAGAAAGTCGTCGTTCCGCTCTTTCCGAACTATGTCTTCGCCCACGTGGACGAACGGGAGCGGCTTCAGGTGCTCCAGACGTCGGGCATCGTGCGGTGCGTGTCGTTCGGCGGCGCGCTCGCCGAGGTCCCTCCGGAGGAGATCGAGAACCTCCGGATCACGCAGAACGACCCGGGGCGTCTCGAACCGCTTACGTTCCCCATGCCGAAGGAGGGCACGCGCGTGGTTATCGAGGAAGGGCCGTTGCGGGGGCTGAAGGGCGAAGTCGTCTCGCACCGGGGGCAGACCCATCTCGTGCTCACCGTGCCGTCGATCCGCCAGGCCGTCCGGCTCAACGTGCCCGCGACGTGGACGAAGCCGCTGCCGGAAGAGCCCCGAACGACCGTCTAGCGCGCCTCTGCGACGTCGCTCACGCGACGGGCGCCGGGATGCGAAAGACCTTCGCGTGCCAGGACCGGCCGGCCGGTTTCTCGAAGCTGCCCTCCCGCAGCGCTTGCACCGACGTGATGCTCGGGTCGAAGACGGTCGTGGCCGCCGTCACCGCGCCCGAGCGGACGCGCTCGCGGAAGGCCGGTCGCGGAAGGCTCCTGATGACGCCGTCGGCGTCGCGGAAAAGCACCTCGAGCGTGGAGAGAAAGCCAATCGAGAGCGCCGCAAAGGCCTCCTTGACCGTTTGAATCGAGGCGTCGATCCCGCACCCGGAGAGCTCGCCGTCGGGAACGAAGCCCGCCACGAGGAGAAAGCGGTCGTGAAGAATCAGCGCCTCACCCCGAACGCGATGCCCGTGGGCGGTCCATTGCGCGAAAAAGGGTTGCAGGCGTTCGAGCAGACGGCTCTGTTCGTCGGGAGAAAGCGGCCGGTCCGCAACGTAGATCCAGAGCGAGGCGTCTTCCGGGAAAGCGGGGAAAAGCGGATTCTTCATGGGAAGCGTTTCAGGTTGTTGGGGTCGGTGTTCGGTGGCACGATCTCCACACATTCGGTGGCACGATCTCCACACAATCGCGGCTATTACGCCATGCGTCTCGAAAGGATCGGACCTACGTTGACGTTTCGTCACGAGTCGTCTGCACACGAGGCGGCGCATCCTTCGCAAAGCGTTGACTGGCAACCGACCGTGTGGTACCTTAGTTTGATAAGATAATATTTTATGCCGCGCCTTCTGCTTCTCCGGAGCCGGAGGGCAAAAGGCCCTTCTTGAAGCACTCACGTCACCATTACCAGATGCCGATGCAAACCCCCAGGATGGACGCTCCTCTTCCCTCACCTGGTCAGGGTCCCGTGCCGCCGCTCGCGGACCCGTTCATGCGGGAACCTGCCGGATACTATCATTCGGTGAAAAACAGCAAGGATCAGTTCCGCGAGTTGCTCGACATCCTCTATCGCGGCAAGTGGATCATCCTGTCGGTCTTCGTGTTGGTGGTGGCCCTCGCGGCGGCTTATACCTATACGGTGGCTCCCGAGTATGAGGCGTACAGCCTCGTGCACATCAACTCGAAAGGGTCCTCGGATCTGAGTTCGGTGCTCGGCTTTGGCGGCGGCACGTCGTCGTGGTGGGGGCAGAATCGTGAGATTGCCAATGAAATGGTCGTGCTTCAGCAGTCGCTTCCCATGGCCGAGCGTGTGGCCGAGGAGTTGATGGAGCTGGGGACGGTGCCCGAGACGGGCGAGCCGCTGACGATCCTCCAGACACCCGAGGGTATGGAACCGCTCACGAAAGAGGATGTGGCGGCGCTCGTACAGATGCGCATCCACGTGGCGCAGGAAGGCGAAGACGTGGACGTCGTGCGCGTGACGGCGACGAGCACCGTGCCCGGGGAGGCGGCGCTCCTGGCGAACCTGTACACGGAGGAGTTCCGGCGTCGGACGCAAGAGACGAGCCGGGCGCGCGTGGCCGCCTCGCGCAAGTTTTTGCAGGAACAGGAGGCGAAACTCTCCGCCGACCTGGCCGCGCTCGAAGACCGGGTGCGCGCGTACATGAGCAGCGAGGGCGCCGTGGCGCTCGATCAGGAGGCGGAGGGGACCGTGTCGCAGATCGCCCAGCTCGAAGCGATGCGCGACGAGGCGCGCGTCGAGCTTCAGATGAAGCGGGCCTCGCTCTCTTCCCTCGAAGAAGAACTGGCCCGGATCGAGCCGCGCATGGCCCAGCGCGTGGCCTCCGGCGTGGAGAAGGAACTCGAACTGGCGCAAAGTCGCCTGGCCGAGCGCGAAGTGGAACGCGACCGCATTTACCTTAAAAACCCGGAATTGCGGAACGGCCCGCCGAACGAACAGCTGCAACTCATCAACGAGGAAATCGCGCAACTCCGCGGTAAGATCGATCGGCTCTCGAAACAGTATGTGAGCGAAGTGATGGCGCTGGGCGGCGTCGATATGTCGAAAGACGGCAGCGGCCTCGAATACATCGCCCGGCTGAATCGCCAGATCGTGGATGACCGCATCGCGCTGACGGGGCTGGAGACCAAAGTGCAGGTGCTCGACCAGCGGCTGAACGAATACAGCGCCAAGCTCCGCAACCTGCCCGCGCAGTCTATTCAGCTGGCGCAGCTCCAGCGCGCCCAGCAATCGACCGAGCGGATGTACCTGTTCATCGTCGAAAAGCTTCAGGAAGCGCGGGTGGCGGAAGAGTCCGAACTGGGCTACGTCGACATCATCCGGCGCGCGCTGGTGCCGACGTTTCCGGTGCGCCCGAAGAAGATGCGCACCCTCGCCATGGCGATCGTCCTCGGCCTGATGTTCGGCATCGGGCTGGCGATGGCGCGGATCAAGCTCGACCGGCGCATCTACCGGCCCGAAGACCTGCGCGAGATGGGCTACACGGTCCTCGGCCTCATCCCGAAGATGGACCAGATCATCAAGGAGGACTTCTCCGGAAAAGAGACGATCACGCTCGATGGACGAAAAATCAGCACGAGCCTGGTCTCGTTGCTCACGCCGATGTCGCCCATCGTCGAGGCCTACCGGCAGGTTCGGACGAACATCCATTTCAGCCGTCCCGACACCATCGTGCAGACGCTCCTGCTGACGAGCGCCGGCGCGGGGGAAGGCAAGACCGTCACGGCGTGCAACCTGGCCGTCGTCATGGCGCAGTCCGGGCGAAAGACGCTCCTCATCGACGCCGACCTCCGGCGCCCGCGCGCGCACAAGGTGTTCGGCCTCAACCGGCATCCGGGGCTCGTCGAGCTGCTCTTCGAGCACGGTGAGATCGACATCGAGCGCTTCGCCACCGGCATCGACGATCTGTACATCATCCCCGCCGGTGCGATCACGCCGAACCCGTCCGAGCTGCTCGGCTCCCGCCGGATGCGCGAACTCATTGCGCAGCTCCGGCAACACTTCGACATGATCATCTTCGACACGCCGCCGGTGATGGTGGCCACCGACCCGGTGCTGCTCGCCACCCAGTGCGACGCCACCATCGTGGTGACGGCGGCCGGGCGCGTCGAGACGTACGAGCTCGAACAAAGCATGGACGCGCTGAAGAACGTCGGCGCCGTGGTCATCGGCAACCTGCTCAACGGGTTCGACGCTTCGATGGCCCACGGGTACAAGTACAAGTACAAATATTACAAGTACGGATACGGAAATAAGTACGGGAGCTATTACCGTTCGGCCCCGTCCGAGTCCGAATCCGAATCCGAGGCCTGATCGCCTTCGGGCACGCCGGGACCGTTTCGTTTCCATGTGAGGAGAGGGGCTGATTGATGGACGCCTCCGCACTCGATATACCGGCTCTGAACCTGCGCTTCGAAGGCGCCTCGCCGGAGACGATCCTCGGATGGGCCTGGCGAACGTTCGGACCGGAGCTTGCCGCCACGTCTTCGTTTCAGACCCAGAGCGTGCCCCTCCTGCACATGATCGCCCGGGTCGCGCCCGAGATGCCGGTCTTTTTTCTCGACACCGGCTTCCATTTCCCCGAGACCCTCGCCTTCCGCGACCGGCTGCGCGAACGCTTCGGCCTGAACGTGGTGGCCCTCACGCCGGAAGACGGGCACGAAGCGTTTCGCCGCCGCCACGGAGACCTCTACCGTCGCGACCCCGACCTGTGCTGTTTCATCAACAAGGTGGAGCCGCTCGAGCGCGCCATGAAGAGCATGCGGGCGTGGATCAGCGGCATCCGCCGGGATCAGACCCTGCACCGCGCGGCGACGCCCCTCGTGAGCCTCGGGCCGGAGGGGCGGGTGAAGGTCTGCCCCCTCGCCGGATGGTCGCGGCGCGACGTGTGGCGGTACCTTCACGAACACCGGCTGCCGGAGCATCCCCTCCTGAAAAAAGGCTACCTCAGCATCGGATGCGCGCCGTGCACCCAACCGGTAGCGGACGGCGCGGGCGAGCGGGACGGAAGGTGGACGGGACGGCAAAAGACGGAGTGCGGCCTGCATCTGACGGGAAAACGATCGGTGAAAACGACCTCGGGAGGCGAAAAAGATGGCGTCTGACGTGCGTACGGTGCTCATAACGGGCGGGTGCGGCTACCTCGGGTCCCGGTTGATCCGCGACCTCGCCGCCGATCCGCGCTTCGAAACGCGGGTCCGCATCCTGGACAACATGCAGAACGAGGGCTACCGCGCGCTGATGGATCTGCCGGAGCGGGGACGCTTCGAGTTCATCGAGGGCGACGTGCTCGACCGCGCCACGTTGAAGCTCGCCCTTCGCGGCGTTGACGCCGTGGTGCATCTGGCGGCGGTGGTGCGCACGCCGATGAGCTTCGACCAGCCGCGCTGGGTGCAGCAGGTGAACCACTGGGGGACGGTCACGCTCGCGGAGACGTGCCTGGAGCAGGGCGTGCGGCGCTTCGTCTATGCCGGCAGCGCAGCGGTCTACGGCCCCGGCGGCCCGTTCACCGAAGCCGATGCCTGCCGCCCGCAGGGCGCCTATGCCCAGTCGAAACGGCAGGCGGAAGAGGCCCTGGCCTCGGCGGCGGAGCGGGGGCTGCGGCCCACGTGCCTCCGCCTCGCCACCCTCTTCGGACACGCCCCCGTGATGCGGTTCGACGCCGTGGCCAACCGCTTCGCCTACATGGCCGGCACGCGTCGAAAGGTCACCGTCTACGGCGACGGCAAGCAACGCCGGTCCTTCGTCCACGTGCGGGACGCAAGCGCCGCCGTGCGCTTCTGCCTGGCTCACGACGACCAGACCGAAGGCCGGACGCTCAACGTCGTCGGCGAAAGCCGGTCCATCCTCGAACTCGCCGAAGACGTCGTGCTGATCCATCCCGAGACGTCCGTGCACTTCACCGAACAGGACATCCGGACGCATCTGAACCTCGAGATCGACGGGACGGCCATCCGAACGCTCGGATGGCGGCCCCGGCATACGCTCCGAGAAGGCCTCGGCGAACTGATCGACCAGTTCGCCCGCGTCCACCGGCCCGACGTTTTCCTCCACACCTTTGAGTAAAGCCTGTGAACGGAAACATCCCTCGACCTTCGATCGCACCAACGGATTACCCTTAAAACGAACCGGGTCATGGAGCCCCTCGCCGTGAGCGCCGTCATGCCTGCCTATAACGAGAGCGGTCGCATCGCCGCCGCCGTCGAAGCCGTGAGGCCGTACGTGGACGAAGTGCTCGTGATCGACGACGGGAGTACGGACGCGACGGCGCGGGAGGCCGCCCAGGCCGGGGCGCGTGTGCTCCGGCAGGCGAAGAACCAGGGCTACCTCGCTGCGATCAAACGCGGGTTTGCCGAGGCCCGGGGCGCCGTCGTCGTCACGGTCGACGCCGACGGCGAGATGCCGGTCGAGCGCATCCCCGACCTCGTTCGCCCCATCGCCGAGGGAAGGGCCGACATGGTGCAGGGCCGGCGCGAGCGGATCGTCCGGCCCTCCGAAGCGCTCCTGACCCGCCTTGCGCGCCTCAAAGGACCCGTCGGCGACTCCGGAACCGGCTTCCGGGCGTTGCGCACCGAACTGGCCCGCAGGCTCAAATTAAAAGGGGCTTGCATTTGCGGAGTCTTCTCCTTAGAAGTACTTTCCCTCGGAGGGCGGATTACCGAAACGCCCATACGGCTGCGTCACGTCGACAAACCCAGGCGCATCGCCTGGTATCACGCCCGTCAATTTTTTTACGTCCTCGCCTGGTTCTTTCGCCGCCGTTCCGGGCAAGCGCCGTACTGATGAATGCATCCACAAGCACAGGTAGTTAACGTATGACACAGACCCCCTGGAAAAACAAACGCGTCCTCATCACCGGTGTATGCGGCACCGTCGGGCGGGAACTGCTCCGGCAGCTCGTGCAGAAAGATCCCCTCGAAATCGTGGGCATCGACAACAACGAAAGCGAGCTTTTCTTTCTCGGTGAAGAGTTTCGGGACTGCGGCCACATCAACCTCTACCTCTGCGACGTGCGCGACCGCGACGGGCTCGTCAAACGCGCAGACGGCATCGACATCATCCTCCACTCGGCGGCGCTCAAGCACGTCATCCTCTGCGAGCACTCGCCCGGCGACGCCATCCAGACGAACATCCTCGGCACGCAGAACGTCGTCGAAGCCGCCACGCGATGCGGCGTCGAGCGGGTGGTCTTCACCTCGTCCGACAAAGCCGTGAACCCGACCAACGTGATGGGCACGTCGAAGCTGATGGGCGAGCGCCTGATGACGGCGGCCAACGCGTGCAAGCGGGGCAAAGGCCCGATCTTCGCCTCCACGCGCTTCGGCAACGTGCTCGGCTCGCGCGGCTCGGTGATCCCGCTCTTCAAACAACAGATCGCCCGGGGCGGCCCCGTCACGCTCACCGATCGCCGCATGACGCGCTTCATCATGACGCTCGAACAGGCGGTGCGCCTCGTGATGGAGTCCGTCTTCATGGCCCGGGGCGGCGAGGTCTTCGTCACCAAGATGCCGGTCGTCCGCATCGTCGACCTCGCCGAGGTGATGATCGAAGTGCTCGCTCCCGCCCACGGCTTCGCGCCGGACGAGGTCGAGATCGCGGTCATCGGCAGCAAGCCCGGGGAAAAGCTGTACGAGGAGCTGGTCAACGAGGAAGAGATCCGGCGCACCATCGAACTGCCCGACTACTACGTGGCCTTGCCCGCCTTCAAGTCGGTCTACGAGGACATCGAGTACGTCTATCCCGGCATGGACGGGCAGGGGCTCGTGAAAGCGTATAATTCGTCCGTAGTGCCCGCCATGACGAAAGAGGACCTGCGGGCTTATCTCATCGAGCACAATCTTTTGACGGAAATGGAGGAGGCACAAGCATGCGTGTAATCATTCTCGGAGGCGACGGCTATCTCGGATGGCCGACGGCCATGCACTTCGCCGCGCGCGGACACGACGTCGTGGTCGTGGACAACTATCTCAGGCGTCTGATCGCCCGGCAGACGTCGTCCGAGGCGTTGATGCCGAACCCGAACCTGCATAAACGCGCGGAACTGTTCGAGGCGATCTCGGGGCATAAGATCCGGGTGGAGATCGCCGACTGCACGGACTACCGCTTCATGCAACGGCTCTTCGAGGAGTTCCGGCCCGAGGCCGTCGTCCACTACGCCGAGCAGCCGTCCGCGCCGTATTCGATGATCGGATACGACGAGGCGCACAAGACGCTCAACAACAACCTCAACGCGACGTTCAACGTCATCTGGGCGGTGCTCGAACACGCCCCCGATTGCCACATCATCAAGCTCGGCACGATGGGCGAATACGGCGCGCCGAACGTGGACATCCCGGAAGGATGGATCGAGATCGAGCACCGGGGACGCAAGGGCACGTTCCTCTTCCCCCGGCAGGCCGGCAGCCTGTATCACACCACCAAAGTGCTCGACACCGACCTGCTCTGGTTCTACGTGCGCACCTTCGGCCTGCGCGTCACCGACCTCATGCAAGGCCCCGTCTACGGCCTCTCGACGCCCGAGTCCGACCTCGACGAACGCCTGCTGCCGAATTTCCACTATGACGACATCTTCGGCACGCTCGTCAACCGCTTCCTCGTGCAGGCCGTCGCCGGCGTGCCGCTGACGGTCTACGGCAAGGGCGGGCAGGTGCGCGGGTATCTGAACCTCAACGACACGCTCCAGTGCGTCGACCTGGCCATGAACAACCCCGTGGACCGGGGCGAACTGCGCGTGCTCAACCAGTTCACGGAAACCTTCTCGGTGAACGAGCTGGCCGACCGGATGGTGCGGGTGGGCCGTCAGCTGGGGCTGGACGTGGAGGCGAAGTCGATTCCCAACCCCCGGAAAGAGCCCGAAGAGCATTACTACAACCCGGACCACTCCGGCTTGCTCGAACTGGGCCTGGAACCGCATTACATGACCGACGAGGTGCTCGCCGAGATGCTCGAGCAGGTGAGGAAGTACAAAGACCTCATCGACGTCGACATGATCATGCCCCGCGTAGTCTGGAATGAGGCGTCTAAGGCGGAATCCGGTGTTGCTTGAGAAAGATCTGAATCCGCTTCTCCGGTCTTCCTGCTCCAGGTTTTTTTCTCCCCGTTCATTGCTGTTCTGCCATGCAAAATGAGAACGAGCGGGAGAAGAAGCGTGGAAAAGGACTGGTCAAGACCTTCGTGACGGGTGCGAGTGCGGCTTTCGTGCTCAACGGGTCGGCTCGCGGGCTCAACTTTATCGTTCAGGTGGTTCTGGCTCGATGGTTGACCGTAGAGGGATATGGGATCTACGCGCTGGTGCTTGCATCCGTTAGCATGCTGGTGATCCTCGGCAAGTTAGGTCTGGACACGGTCGTGCTCCGGTATGTGGCGGCGATGTTTACGGAGGGCGCCTGGGACCGCCTGCGCGGCGTGCTCACGGGCTCGAACCGAATTGCGCTCGGGAGCAGCCTCCTCATTCTGGTAGCGGGAGAAGTGGTTCTTTACTTCTTTGGCGATGGGATGGAGCCTGCGTTGAGGCGGTCGTGGCAAATAGGGCTGCTGCTCGTGCCGCTCCTCGTGATGACGGGATTGCGTCAAGAGGCCTTGCGGGCACTTCGCCGGATTGTGGCGGCGCGTTTTCCGGAGAATATTCTGGTCCCCGTGTCCATGCTCGGGGTCCTTTTTTTTTTCCACCTCGGAGGAAAATCAGGCCCTGAATATGCGTTGATCGCGCGACTGATGGCGGTGGGGGGAGCGTTTGCCCTGGGGTCATGGTTGCTCTTGCGAGCTTTGCCGCCGGCGGTCAAGAAGGCGTCTCCGGAATATCATACGCGCACGCTCTTTATGGAATCCTTACCTTATCTCCTGGTGGCATCGATGCAGGTGGTTATGGGAAGGATCGACGTTGTGATGTTGGGCTATTACTTGGATGTGTCTGAGGTCGGGCTTTATAATGCGGCGGTTCAGCTTACAACGATCGCAGCCTTTGGACTCGTTGCCGCCAACACGATTGCCGCGCCGATGATTTCATCGTATCATGCGCAGGGCGATCGCGCGGCGCTGCAAAAGACGGTGTCGTTGACGGCTTTGGGAGCGGCCGGGTTTAGCGTGCTTGTTGTGTCGGGGTTCTTGTTCTTCGGGCGCTTTGCCCTGCAACTCTTCGGGGAAGCATACCTGGCTTCCTGGAGCGCGCTATGGATTCTTCTCGCGGCACGGATGGGCAGCGCGCTTGCCGGCCCGGTGGGATGGATTCTCGCCATGACGGGTCAGCAAAAGTATCTATCCAAGGTCTTGATTATCTTTGCGCTCGCAGACGTGATGCTGAACATGATCCTGATCCCGATCTGGGGAATCAAAGGAGCCGCTCTGGCCACGATGATCGTAACCGTTCTTTCGAATGGAGTTATGGGGTATCACGTGTTTCGAAAACTATCGATCAACCCAACCTGTTTGTCCCCGTCGGCGTTTCGCGCCCTGAAAACGCAACTGGATCGGTTGCGTTCATGAACGAGAATGTGGGTATTCGCTTGTGAAGCAAGAAAGAAGATGCTGGCAGAGAAAGGTCGAAGCGAATGCTAGACAAACGTACGCAAGGCTGGGTACGTGAAACCTGAAAGGAGCTTGATCCAATGCTTTGGTCTACACTGAGATATCTGGTTATGGGATGTTTCGTCGCAGCCCTCTTGCCACTCGGCGGGAAGATCGGCATCATTCCCCTTTATACGATCGATGTCGCTCTGGCGCCGCTCGCGTTTTTCTTTGCGGCAATGATAACAACCGAGCGGCAAATTGTTTTTACCTGGAATACAGCAGATAAAACTCTGTTATTGTTTGTTCTGCTGGTTACCGTCTTCGGGTTCTTTTCGGTACACCCGGAAAATACGATAGAGAAAGTACTGGTCTGGTATCGGATGGCGTTTTTCTATTTTGTGCTCCGAGTGCTCCTGGAGAACAAACAGTTGGGAATTAATGATCTCTACAAATGGTGGAAATGGTTTGCGGTCTTTCTTGGAATTCTGGGAGCCATACAGGTTTTTATTGATCCTGCCTTTGGCGTGATAGCCAATTACTTTGGTAACGATAGAGACGCCAATGATCTTTTCTTCCTCGAAGGTTTTGGCGACGTACCGCGCATCAGTGGGACGGCCTTTAATCCCTTGATTTATGTGCAGTGGATAGTTCTGTTCGGAACGTTGGTGAACGCGAGGTTGCTGTTCAAGGAAGAGATGACGCCCCGGACCATCTTTTTGATTGGAATCTTTCTCTTGTTAGAAGCAGCGCTGGTGATAGCGACGCTGGCTCGCGGGGGAGTCATGTTCTTTCTAGTGGTGAATGTGCTGCTTATCTATATGAGGTTGGGATTGTATAATGAGAGCAAGGCTGTCTCGTTTGTTAAATTTATGATGATCTTAATGCTTGTGATTATCGGGGTGTTCACGTTCTTGCCCCTGGGGCAGTTTACCGCTGTGCAGGCTCTGGAAGCACGCACGGAGACGGGAGGAATGAACAGGATACATCTCGTCGAACAGGGCTGGAAGCTTTTGCAAATCCCTAAAGTAATGTTGATAGGAACAGGGTTGGGCGCCTACTACCCGGCCCTTTTTGATTATCAGATAGGCATGGGGGAAATCGTAAAATGGAAAGATATGACGGAAAGTGCGTCGGGAATACATAATCTCTTTTTTAACTTGCTTGTTGAGGGAGGTGTTTTCGCATTCTTGCTTTTTGTGATTTTTTATGTATCCACACTGCGTAAGGCGTTGCAAATAAGGAATGCCTTAAAAAATACGAAATTATATTTTATGGGAGTGTTTTTATGGGTAATCATATTGGGCTTTGGTCTTGTGAGTTATCAATTGTATATAAGTAGTCTGAACTGGACTGTTCTTACTTTTGAGATGGCAATATTTGCCCTGGTGCATAGTGTGGATTTGAACTATGTGAAATATTGGGCCGCTGTGCAAAAGGGAATTGCAACAAAAATGTCACCTGTGAATCAGGATAGGTTTATTTTAAATCAAATCTAATATTCTTGATGGAAGGTCAGGCGATGTGAAATTGTTTTCGATAAGTATTATATATTTAACCTTTATGAATAGGCGTGAGGTTTTGGGAGAAGTTATATATATCAAGACGGGCGGAATAAAAAACGTGATCAATTCGACTCAGTATCAGCGCGCACTGATGTTAAGTCGACACTTTGATTTGATCATTGTCACGGATGGCGACATTCCCGGGGCGTTGGAGAAGAGAGCCGAAGCGAGTTTCAAGGTCCGTACAGGATGGGGCTTTGTCGCCTCGACGGTGCGACTGCTTCAGAGATTGTCGAAGGAGGGGCATCGCGTGATATATTCTTCAAACCAACCGCGAGCAGTTATCGCTTCCTACCTTGCGAAAAGATTGTTTTCATTTCGTTGGGTAGTTGACCTGTGGGATGATCCCATGCTTGCGTTCAGAAATATGCGAAAAGGCCCCTTGTTCACCTCGCTGTATCGAAAATTTTTGGAGCATAGCCTGCCTCGCGCCGATGTCTGGGTTCTGGGACTGCACGAGGAAATGCTTCAGGAGTTGCCGGCGCGAGGTGCGGGGCTGAGCGTCTTGAAAATCACGAACGGGACGGTGGTGTCTCTCAATAATGGGGCAGAGGAGCGCACCGCTGAATCCGGCGCTCCTGCAGCAGGCCCGCTTCGGGTAGGATATGCGGGGTGGGTTACCTTGCAGCGGGGGATGGACCTTGTGCTGGCGCTTCTACAAACGTTGGAGGAGGAGGAGGCACGATTTTGTTTCAGGGCATGGGGGGCGGCTGAAGACGACGCCCTGGAGGCTATTCAGAAGCACAATGGTCAGAGCAGGCATAAACTGAATTACCTGGGGAAAATCAGCCATGAGAATAGCCTGATCCAAATTGCAGAGAGTGATGTGTGTCTGTGCCTGCTAGACACCTCGGTCGTCAATTTCAGGTATTCCTACCCCATCAAACTATTCGAATATATGGCAGCGGGTAAGGTGGTCATTGCCACGAATACACCGGCTATCCGGGAAGTGATTGAAGACGGCAAGAGCGGGTTTTTGATCGAGAATACGGTCGATTCCTTGAAGGAAGCGCTTGAGAGGGTAGCCTCGATGAAGGAGCAGGGAACCATCCGTGCGATGGAGGAAGCCGCGAAAGAGCGCGTGAAAGCTTTTGACTGGAAAGACATCAACGATCAGGTCGCGCAGTTTCTTTCTTCCGAACTGTCTTTGCAACGAAAGGAAGGCGACAATGGCTAGCTTGATCAATGTGTGTGGCCCAGGGAGATCCGGCACCACCATGCTCGATTTGATGCTCGGCCATGGAGAGGATGCGTTCTCGTGTGGGGAAGTCGTCGCCTGGTTCCGGCCGTGGCGG
>NZ_JBWOPL010000119.1:0-47259 GCF_056451265.1 Rhodocaloribacter sp.
GACAAAGCCAGGATCAAAGATCTCTCACGTGCCTATCTGCCGCCGGCTGCCGCGCGATTCCTTCGGCGCGCAACGTGCCGTGTGGACTACCGGCGGCAGATGCGCCGGTGCCGGGCGGCGTTCCTTCGCTATGGCGACCGGTATCCGCATCCGCTCCTGTTCGTGGCCGGGCTGCCGAAGAGCGGGACGACCTGGCTCAAGAAGATGCTCTCGAGCTATCCCGGCTTCCACGAAGTGATCGTGCCGGAGGCGACGCTGTATGAACTCGACACCGGGGGCAGTCACGACTTCGAGTTTCCCGACGACCTCTTCGAGCGCTTCGAAGGTCGGATGGCGGTGTTGAAGATGCATGCCCACGGCTCGCCGCACAATGCGCGGTTGCTTCGCGAGGCCGGTCTGCCCCACGTGGTGCTCTATCGCGACCTTCGGGACGTCGCCGTCAGCCACTATTTCTACGTGCGTCGAACGCCGTGGCACCCCGAGCATGCCCGGTATAGGCCGCTATCCGTCGAGGAAGGGCTGATGACCTTCGCGGAAACGCTGCTCCCCGCTTTCGTCGCCTGGGTGCGCTCGTGGCACGAGCACGGGGCCGGGGAGCGGCGACTCATCATCCGCTATGAAGACCTGGTGGCCGACACCGCGGGCGTCTTCGCAAACGTGGCGGCGCATTTCGGCCTCGACCACGCGCCCGAGACGATCCACGCCATCGTGGACGCACACCGCTTCGACCGCATGAGCGGCGGGCGGAGCGCCGGCACGCCGGACGCCGGGAGCTTTTTCCGCAAAGGCGTGGCGGGCGACTGGCGGAATCACTTCACCGAGCCCGTCAAAGCAGCCTTCAAGGAGCGGGGAGGCGATTTCTGGGTCGCTTTTGCGTACGAAAATGATGCGAACTGGTAAGGGCAACCCGCTGAAAGCACGGACGCGCGTATGGAGGGAGTGTTGAAGAAGCAGGCGAAACCGAGCGTGCGTTTCGTGGCGTTGCGGTACTATCCGAGCGTGCGCGCCACGGCGCAACATCTCGCGGATCTGGCCGAGGGGCTCGCGAGGAGGGGCTATGCGGTGGAGGTGCTCTGCGGCGCGGAGGACGACGTGCCGGGCGCGCCGAGACTGCCGAAGACGCAGGTGCACAACGGCGTCCGGATCCGCCGCGTGCGAACGACGGGCTTCAACCGCGCTTCGACCCTCGGGCGCGCCGTCAACACGCTGTCCTTTTACTGGAGCATCTTCTTCGCGCTCGTCCTGGGCCCGAGGTGCGATATGCTCGTCACCCTCACGGCTCCGCCCATGGTCAGCCTCATGGGCGCGTGTGCCCGGAAACTGCGCGGGCAACGCTTCGGCGTCTGGTCGCTCGACCTGCACCCCGAAGCCGAGATCGCCGTCGGCATGTTGCGGGAAGAGGGAGCGGCGGCGCGTTTCCTCCGGCGGATCGATCGGTTCATTCTCCGGCAGGCGGATTTCGTCGTCGACCTGGGACGGTGTATGCGGCAACGCCTGCTCGACAAAGGCGTGCGTGTCGAGCAACTGACGACCATCCCCGTCTGGAGCAAAAAAGAGGACATCGAGCCGGTTCCGCCCGAAGCGAACCCGCTCCCGGACCGGCTCGGCCTGCGCGATCGGTTCGTCGTGATGTATTCCGGCAACGCGGGCGTGCTCCATCGCTTCGAGGAGGTGCTGGAGGCGGTGCGCCGCCTGCGGGACCATCCGGAGATCGCGTTCCTGTTCGTGGGCGGGGGCGTGCGGCGGAAAGAGATCGAGGCTTTCGCGGAGAAGCACGCGCTTCCCAATTTCCGGTACCTGGACTATTTTCCCCGGGATCAGATCAAATACTCGCTGTCGATGGCCGACGTGCACCTGATCACGCTCAAGACCCGCGCGGCGGGCATCGCGGTGCCGAGCAAGCTCTACGGAGCGATGGCGGCGGCGAAACCGCTCATCATGGTCGGGCCCGAGGCTTCGGAGATCTCTCTGACGATCCGAGAGGTCGGTTGCGGCTACGTGATCGACCCCGAGCGCGTGGCGGACCCGGCGACGGCGCTGGAAGAAGCGATCCTGTCGCTGGTCGAGGATCGCGCGCGCGGCGAAGCGATGGGCGCGCGGGGGCGCGAGGCGTTCCTCCGGCAGTATGAGTGTGAGGTCGCCGTCGATCAGTGGAAAGCGCTCCTCGACGGGCTGCTCGTGTCTCGGGATACGCCGAAACCCGTGACCGCGGAGCGGTAGTGAAAAAAATGCGGGGAGATCAACACAGAAAAACCGATTCTCTTATTCGGTTCGAAATGCTATATTCGGCAGACAACTCTACTTTTCTCATGATGCACTCAGGCCCCGGAAGAAGGATGAGGGGCAGGGGCCGATTTCCTGGATTCACATGAAGTGGTTGATTACCGGCGGTTGCGGTTTCATTGGCATAAACCTGATCGACCGGCTCATGGCCGAGGGCGGTCACACGATCCGCGTGGTCGACAACCTTTCGGTCGGGAGCCGCGAGGACCTGGCCTCGGTGTGCGCCTTCGAAGCGCGCGCGGCGGAAGCCCTCGGCTCCCCGTCTGAGGCGCCGGATTCGGTCGAGCTGGTCGTTGGCGACATCCTCGACGAGCGGCTGGCGCTCGCGGCGGCTCGCGGCTTCGACGTGATCGTGCACCTCGCGGCGAACACGGGGGTGGCGCCCTCAGTCGAGGATCCCCGCGCCGATGCTCTGAACAACGTGTTCGGGACGCTGAATTACCTGGAGGCGGCGCGGCACGGGGGCGTTCGGCGCTTCGTGTTCGCTTCCAGCGGCGCGCCCGTCGGGGAGTGTGAGCCGCCGATCCACGAGGAACTCGCCCCGCATCCCGTCTCGCCGTACGGTGCGAGCAAGCTGGCGGGGGAAGGCTACTGTTCCGCGTACGCCCGCACCTTCGGCGTGGAGACCGTGGCGCTGCGCTTCGGGAACGTCTACGGCCCTCGGTCCTCGCACAAAAGCAGCGTCGTGGCCAGGTTCATCCGCCGCGCTCTCGACGGCGAACCCCTGGAGATCTACGGCGACGGGAGGCAGACGCGGGACTTCATCTTTGTGGAAGACCTGACCCGCGCCATCCGTCTGGCCGGCGAGCGGGAGGGCATCGGCGGGGAGGTGTTCCAGATCGCCACCAGCGCCGAGACGACGGTGAACGAACTCGTCGAAAAGCTCGTGCCGGTGCTGGAAGGCTTCGGGGTTCGGGGCGTCCGCGTCGATCACGGGCCGAAGCGCCTCGGGGACGTTATGCGCAATTTTTCAGATACCTCCAAGGCCAAAACGGCGCTGGGCTGGCAGGCGGAAGTCTCGTTGCCGGAAGGCCTGGCGAAAACGACGCAATGGTTCATGGAGCATTACCGACCCGTCCCGCACGCGGCCGGATAGTGGACCGGACGCCGTCATAAACTTGCGAATCGCAGCATGAACATAGATCGAATGGAAGAACGATGAAAACGTGGGCAACGAGCATACTGAAGCGGCGTCAGTTCGAATTGCTCCTCGGAGACGTTCTCATTTTCATCGTCAGCTTTGCCGGAGCGGTGCTGATTCGGTATGCCCAGGTTGATCTGTCTTTCGCCGAGTTCATCGGGCGCTCGTCGATCTGGATCGTCGCTCCGTTCATGTTGGTGCTCTATCTCGGCGCGTTCTACGTGCTGAACCTGTACAGCCTTCGCCCGGAGATCACCGCGTTCCGCCGGTTCTTCTTCATCCTCGGAGCCGCCGGGATCGTGTTGCTTTCGACGGCCGCCGTCATGTTCATCGCCGGGGGATATCCCATCGGGCGCGTCATCCTGATCATGCAGGCGCCGCTGATGGTGCTCGGCGCGTTTCTCTGGCGCAGTTATTTTTTCCGGAAGATCCTCCCGGTTCAGCGGCAGCGGCGTCTGGCCGTTATCGGCGTCGATGCGGCCGTGGGCGGGCTCGTCGAAGAGCTGGACTCGTTGCCGGTCCGCGAGTATGAGATCGCGCGGGTGTGGCAGGACGCCGCCGAGGCGCACCGGGGTTCGGGCGACGGCGCTCCGGGCGCGGCGACCCTGCCGTTGCACAGCCTGGACGCCGCGATGCGGGAGGTGGAGGCCGACGTGCTCGTCTGCTCCATCGACCGCAACACGCCGGAGGATCTCCTCTACGAGGCCCTTTGGCTCCGGCAGGACGGCGTGCAGGTGTACGACCTGCCCTCGTTCTTCAGTCAGTACTCGGGCCGCATCCCCGTCTCCACCATCGACACGTTCTGGGTGCTTCAGACGGTCAAGCATAACCGTCCGGGGACGGCGTCCGAGCGCATCCGGCGCGTCATCGACCTGACGGTGGGCACGCTCGGCTGTCTCCTCGCCGCCCCGATCATGCTGGCGACGGCTCTGGCCATCAAACTCGACTCGAAGGGGCCGGTGCTCTTCAAACAGGAACGCCTCGGCCTGCACGAAAAACCCTTCGTGCTGTACAAGTTTCGCTCGATGCGCCCGGACGCCGAAAAGCTCACCGGGCCCAAGTGGGCCGAGGAGGACGACCCCCGCATCACCCGCGTCGGGCGCTTTCTCCGGAAGAGTCGTCTCGATGAACTGCCGCAGCTCTACAACATCCTCAAGGGCGACATGACCATCGTCGGGACCCGCCCCATTCGAAGACATTTTGCCGACATTCTCGAAAAAGAGATCCCGTACTACCGGCTTCGTTTCAGCATCAAGCCCGGACTCACGGGCTGGCCCCAGGTGCAGCACGACTATGCGGGAACCGTCGAGGGACAGATCCGCAAGTTCGAGTACGAGCTCTTCTATCTCGCCAATCGCTCGCTGGTGCTCGATCTTTATATCATTCTCAAAACCGTCCAGGTGATGCTCTTCGGGCGCGGGCAATGAAGCCTCGCGAGAGGCGGGTCGCGGCGCCGCTACGCAGGATCAGGCGCACCCGCTGCTCCACCCCGGGGATTCCGAAAACCGATCGTATCCTATGTCCAGGTTCGCGCGAACACTCAAGAACAAGAGCAAGGGGATGCTGCGGAAGGTGTTTGAACTCGGCCAGTATGCCGGTGTCGATATCTTGCCCCGTCGCTTCTATTCCGAGATTCCCGTCATTCACCGGCTGAGGAAAACGGAGCACTGGAAGAAGCCGTATAGTATGATCGGCGTGGCGGGGACGGACGTGGATCGCCAGATGGATTTCGTCCGGGATTGTTGTTCGGCAGAACTCGTGCGGCATCAGCAGGAAATCGATGTGCACGGGGAGGCGTGCCGCAGGAACGGGGCGGGGGGATTCGGGCCCATCGAAGCCGACTTCCTCTTTTGCTTCGTGGCCAGGCGCCGGCCCCGGAACATCCTTCAGATCGGTTGCGGCGTTTCGACGGCCGTCTGTCTGATGGCTGCCGAGTGGGCGGGCTATCAGCCCGAGATCACTTGCATCGAGCCATATCCGAACGCTTTTTTACGAAGCGCTGCCGAAGAAGGGAAAATCGAGTTGATCCCGGAGAAAATAGAGTTGCTCGACCTGGACGTGGGCGCTTTGATGGGGGAGGGAGATCTGTTCTTTGTGGACTCGACGCATACGCTGGGGCCTGCGGGAGAAGTAAGCCGCATCATTCTGGAGATGTTGCCCCGCCTTGGCGGAGGCGTATGGGTGCACTTCCACGACATTACGTTCCCCTACGACTACTCGCCGAAGATTCTGACGTCCGCCCTGAACTTCTGGCATGAGAGCATCCTGCTCCATGCTTTTCTGGCGTACAACCCTCATTTCGACATCGCCGCTTCGATGTCGATGTTGCATTATGAACGCGCGAAAGAGCTCGGGGCCTGTCTGCCTAACTATCGGCCTCAGGGCAACGAGTTCGGGCTACCGACGACCCCGGGGCATTTCCCGACCTCCACGTATCTGCGAAAAGTCGACTAAGGGCGCCTGCCCCGTGAATCCTCAAAGGATCTCTTGATTTTCCGAAAAGGGCTTCGTAGCTATCCGTTTCGACAAAACGACCCATTTTCTCTCGCCGAGAGCGTTATTCCATCTGATAAACCTTTTTCGTACCACAGAACACAACCGGAGGACAATTTCATGCCATCAGAGCAAAGAGTGTTGGTGACGGGGGCCGGTGGCTTTATCGGTCATCACCTGGTGTCTTATCTGAAAAAGAAAGGCTACTGGGTGCGCGGCGTCGATATCAAAATGCCCGAATTTGGAGAGACCGAGGCGGACGAGTTCGAACTGCTCGACCTGCGCCGGTGGGACAACTGCCTGCAGGCCACGCGCGGCGTGGATCAGGTCTACGCGCTGGCCGCCGACATGGGCGGGATGGGCTTCATCTCGAAGTACCACGCGCAGATTCTCCACAACAACATCCTGATCAACACGCATACGCTGGAGGCGGCCCGCCTCAACGGCGTCAAGAAGTATCTCTACACGTCGTCGGCGTGCGTGTATCCGGAGTACAAGCAGACCGACGCCGACGTGAAGCCGCTCAAGGAAGAGGACGTCTTCCCGGCTCAGCCGCAGGATGCCTACGGCTGGGAGAAGCTCGTCACGGAGCAGATGTGTCTGCACTACCATGACGCCTACGGCATGGACACGCGCATCGTGCGGTTCCACAACATCTTCGGTCCGCTCGGCACGTGGGAAGGCGGGCGCGAGAAAGCCCCGGCGGCGCTCTGCCGAAAGGTCGCCTTCGCCAAGTTCACCGGCGACCCCGTGATCGAGATCTGGGGCGACGGCGAGCAGACCCGCTCCTTCTGCCACGTCGACGACTGCCTCGAAGGCATCTACCGCCTCATGCAGTCCGACTTCCACGACCCGATCAACCTCGGGCAGGATCGCATGGTCACGATCAACCAGCTGGCCGACATCATCGCGGAAGCTGCAGGGGTCGAGATCGAGAAGAAGCACGTCGAAGGCCCGCAGGGCGTGCGCGGACGGAACTCGGACAACACCTTGCTCCGCGAGGTGCTCGGCTGGGAGCCGGAAATCTCGCTCGAAGAGGGGCTGGCGGAAACGTATCGGTGGATCGAAGCGCAGGTGCGCGAGAAGTATTTCGCCGACGAGCCGGTGGCGGCCTGACCGCTCCGCACGTTTTTGCGCGACGCTTTGAACCGGCGTTGAGGAAGCCTCCCGGCCCTCAACGCCGGTTTTTTTTCGGAGCCCGGACGAGGCGGCGGACGAGGAGGACGACGAGCCGGAACGGGCGGAGGAGCGGGGCGAGGAAGCCGAGACGCCCGGGAAAGCGGGCGGCGTCCTTCGGCGTGGGCGCGAAGGCCAGACGGGCGGCGAAGAAGAGCTTCTCCCGGGGGGGTTCCCGAAGACGAAGCAGGAAAAGCGGAAGCTCCGGCGGCGGATCGCACGGCTCGGTGAAGAGGCGGCGACGGACCATCGCGGCGAGGCGGGGGAGGGTGCGGTCCGCGTCGAGGCGGGCGCGGACCTCCGGCGGCAGGGGAGCGTCGAGGAGGTCGCGGGCGAGGGCGAGCCCGAGAAGCACCGGGCGGCGGATGCCCCACGTCTCCGCGTTCGAAAAAAGCGCCTCCCATCCGACCGCTTCGCCGCGAACGACCTCGGCGACGTCGACGATCCACTTCAGCCGCACCCACTGGTTGTGCGCCCCGTGGAGCGACAGGACGGCGAGGCGGTCTTCGGGGCCGAGCGCGGCGACGGTCCGGCGGGCGAACGTCGTCTCGCGGAGGCGAGACCACAGGGGGGCGAGGGAAAACTTCCGCCACCCGTCGCTCGCCGAGACGACGCGCCACTGGACTTCGAGAAGGACGCCGGGATCGCGCTCGAACCGGTATTCCCGGCCCCTCGCGAGGGCGGCGGCTTCGTCGAGGCCGGAAGCTTCGGGGACGAACCGGAACCCGTGATCCGTGAGCAAGGCGCGGGCGCGGGGCGCATCCTCGGGATGGATGAGTACGTCGAGGTCGGAGAACGGGCGGAGGGCCAGGTTCCCGTAGACCGTGGCGGCGAGCACCGGGCCTTTGTACGGGAGCGCGGGGAGACCCTCGCGGCCGAAGAGGTCGAGCACGTCGAGCAGGACGCCGGCGAGCATGAGGTTGTGCCGGGCGATGCGCGCGGCGAGGCGGTGGAAGGTCTCGCGGACCGGTCGCGGGACGACGTCGAGGGCTCCAAGGTGTTCGCGCAGGAGGGGAAGCACGCCGTGGTGCGCCGCCGCCCCGATCAGTCGTTCCCAGTCCGGCTGCCGGTCTGCGAGGCGGCCGATTGCCTCGAAGGCCCGGGGGGAGAGGCGGGTGCGCGCGCAGGCGAGAAGGAGTGCGTCCTCCGGTGAGAGGGCGTCAGCGGCGGGCGGCATGGCGGAGGTCGTCTTCGATGAGGTCGAGCAGGCGCGGCAACTGGTCGAACGAGGCGCCGCGCACGAGCCGTCGCGCGGGGATGCGGCGCGCGAGCGCGCCGCTCTGCTCGAAGTGACGGGCTTCGTCGCCGGTGATGCGGAGCGATCGGGGCAGGTGCGCGTGGCGGATCAGTTCGACCAGGGCGTCGGCGGGCGCGAGCGGCGCGAGCGACGGGGCCCGGCCCGGTTCGAGCGCGTAGACCGCGAGGAGCCGCTGTGCGCGCGCCGCCACACGGGTCTCGACGGGATGGATGCGCTTGTCGAAGCCGGGATGGGCGCGCGGGAGATCGCCGGGCGGCCGGTCCAGGGCTTCGGCGGCATCGGGCCAGAGCTTGAGACGGGGCAGGCCGGGACGGAGCGTCACCACCGGGCCGGAGAGGTCGAGCGCGGCCACGTCGTCGCTCATGAAGCGGAAACCTCGCCGGTGAAGCGCCGCCGTCAGCGTCGATTTGCCCGCCCCCGACGCTCCGAGAAAGACCGCCGCGCCCGCTTCGGTGGCGACCGCGTTCCCGTGCAAGGTCAGCAGGCCGCGCCGCCGCAAAAAAAGCCCGAGCACGGACCCGACGAGCATCCGCCGAACCGCCGCCGGCGAAGCGCCGGGAACGGGGGCCACGGTGATGCGGTCCGCCTCGATGAGGAATGCGCCGAGGTCGGGGAAGCGGAGGCAGAGGTGCGTGTCCGTCACGCGGAAGGCCGTCTGCTCCCGGCCGGACATGCCCGATTCCGCATCCACCGGGCCCATGCGGAGACACAGGTCGGCGTGGGCGGGCGCCGCTTCGAGCAAGGGGAGTTCGGGGACGGGAAAATGCGAGCGGATGCTCAGGCCGTAAGCAGTATAATCGTGCACCGAAGGCGCCGGAGGATCGTGCGGAGACGGGAACGCAAGCGCCCGGAGGCTCCCGCGTCGGGAAAAAGGGAGATCGTGCGCGGCGCTAAATCGTGCGTGAACCGAAAAGGTCGCCGTATTTCGCAGTCGTCAGATCGCCGTACTCGGCCTTCGTGATCGTCGCCACGTCGCCGAGGTGGACGAGCCGGGGCGTGTGGTACGGCAGCTTCGAACCGGCGGAAACGGACGTTTCAGAACCGGGAAAGAGGTTTTTCTCGCTTGAATCGTGATTCGACATATCGTGTGCTCAGAAGTATGGAGGCGCGGGATGGCCGGCGAAAAAATGCGTGCGTGGCGGCGCCCCTCGAGAATTTTGCCGGACCAATCGTATCCGAGAAACTAATGCGCCGGGTCAAATTGTACAAGCCTCCCGACGAATTGGTTCATGGAGGGGGGGCGCGAGGGCCTCGCCGCCCGCCGTCCGGTCGTCCGCTCTCGGACGGGATCGGGAGAGGGCGCGTCGCCGACGACGAAGGGTTGCCTTGTCCCGCGGGAGAGGCAGCGTCGGTCCCTCTGCCGGATGCCGGGGACCTGAGCCCCGGGGCGCCGGGACGGCCGCAAGAACGCCCCGGACAGGCGACCCCGTTCGTTTCCATTCCGCTGCGAAAAGAAGTCCTCCCCGGCTCCATCGGGAAGAACATGGCGTCTGCTTTTTGAAAAATGGATGGTCTTCAATAACATGGAGCCCCGTCACAGGAACGTCTATGCGCGCATTTTTTCGACATCACCGGGCGATCGTCCTCTTCGTTGCGAAGATGCTGGCGGCGTATGCGGTGTGGTTTGCGCTGTATGACCTCTGGCTTTTGCCCGACGGACGCCTCGACGAAGCGCTCTCGCTCCACGCGGCTTCGGCGAGCCGGAGTTTGCTCGTGTGGCTCGGCTATGAGGCCAGCGTCTTCGGGCGCGTGGTGTGGATGGACGGAACCGCCGGGATCGAGGTGGTCAACGGGTGCAACGGGCTGGCCGTGATCGGGCTGTTTCTGGGCTTCGTGCTGGCGTTTCCGGGAGAGACTCGGCGGCGGCTCGCGTTCCTTCCTCTCGGCATCCTCACACTCTACCTCGTCAACGTGGGGCGTCTGGCCTTTCTGGTGCTCGTTCAGCATTATCGCCCCGAGTGGTTCGACCTCGTGCATCAGTTCGCCGCCACGGGCATCTATTACGTGGTCGTGTTCGGCCTGTGGGCGGCGTGGACGCATTTCGGCGCCGCGAAAGGGGCGGCGCGTCCGGAGACGGCGCGCATGACGGCGGTCCGGGCATGAGGCGGCTGCCGTCGTGGCTCGCGGGTGCGGCGGGTGCGCTCGCGTTCCTGGCCGTGTACTTCGGCGCGTGGCAGCCCGTGCGCGTGTGGCTGGCGCAGTCGGTGGCGGCCCCGGCGCTCGCTTCGGTGCAAACGGACCGCTCCCGGCGCTTCACGCTCGACGCCGGGCGTCATCCCCGTTCGGTCTACGTGCTCGACGCGAACGATCCGGCGGGGGAGGCGCGCGCGGTGTTTCATGCCCCGGCCGGCCGCGCCTTTCTGATCGCCGCACTCGCGCTCATCGCGCTCTTCCCGTTTCGCCCGTACTGGCTGTATCTCTGGGGCCTTCACCTCGCGCTCGGCGCGCTCTCATTCGCCGCCCTGCTTGCGGGCATCGGGTGGTCGGAGGCGGGCCTGGTCCTGCACACCTTCCTCGACCGCTACGTGACGCTCGCTGTGAGCATGGCCGCGCCGCTCGTCGCCTGGCCGGGCTTTCGTCGTCGGATCGGACGCGGAGGGGAAGGCCGTGGAGCGCGGTGAGGCTATTCGAGCGCGAGCTCCTGGACCCGAAGCTCGGCCGCGTCGAGGCGCTGGAGACAGTGCCGGGCGAGGAGGACCCCCTCCTCATAGAGCTGGAGCGACGCTTCGAGGTCGGGCGGATCTTGTTCGAGGACCTCGACGATCTCTTCGAGGCGGCGGACGGCCTGCTCGAAGGTCAGGTCTTCGGGAAGTTCGGGGGAGGCGGTTGATTCGGGCATGAGAGGAGCGGGTTGAGCGATCCGACGAAGGAACGGGGGAGAGGGCGCCGACTCAAGATAACGACGACGCGCTCAAAGTTTACGCGAAGATCGGAACGCGGGGTGGAAAAAGTCGCATCCGGTGAGTAGTTCCGATGTCTGGGGGGAAGGCCATCGACCAACGAACGGATGAACATGCTAATTTTTAACTTTTTAACGGGCTGACGCATTATGGATCTGAAGATAAAGGACAAGGTGGCTCTCGTGACGGGAGCGAGCCGGGGCATCGGGAAGCGCATCGCGGCGGGGCTGGCTGCCGAAGGGTGCCGTGTGGCGATCTGTGCGCGCGGGGAGGAAGCGCTTCGGGAGACGGCCGCCGAGATCGAAGCCGCCGGCGGGCAGGCGCTCGCCGTTCCGCTCGACGTCGCCGCCCCGGGAGCGGCGGAGCGGCTCGTGGAGGCGACCCTTCAGCGATGGGGACGGTTGGACATTCTCGTGGGCAACGTGGGCGGCAACCGGCGCAAACCGTTCGTCGAGACGACCGACGAGGACTGGGACGCCATCCTGGAGGTGAACCTGAAGGCGCACGTCCGCACGGCGCGCGCCGCCGTGCCGCACCTGCAAGCCGCCGGCAGCGGAGCCATCGTCTTCATCGCCTCCATCTTCGGTCGCGAAGCGGGCGGGCCGGGGCTCACCATCTACAACGCCACGAAGTCGGCCCTCATCAGCCTGGCGAAGATCATGGCGCTCGAACTTGCGCCCTCGAACATCCGCGTCAACACGGTCGCGCCCGGCTCGATCCGCTTTCCCGGCGGAAGCTGGGACCGCCGGTGCAAGGAAGACCCCGAGGGCATGGCGGCCTTCATTGCGCAAAACCTGCCGATGGGACGCTTCGGGACGGCGGAAGAGGTGGCCGACGTGGTGACGTTCCTCGTGTCCGAACGCGCGAGCTGGGTCTCGGGCGCGTGCATCAACGTGGACGGCGTGCAGTCGCGATCGCTGATCTGAACGGCGCCGCTATTCGAACCGGACGAACGTGGCGATGACGCGCCGCCGCTCGGCCTCCGCCTTGTGCCATTGCACGAGGATGGGACTCTGATACGTGCCCTGCACGATGGTCCCTTTGCCGGGCTCCTCGCGGTCGGTGACGAGCAGGCTCACGTTGCGTTTCATCCGGAGGAACCGCGAAGCCGGATAGCGGAGAAACTTGTCGATGATGCGTTCGAGGAGCGATTCGCTCAGCCCCATCGCGTCGATGAACTCGTTGACGAGGTGCACGAGGTCGTATTTTGCGTAGTTCTTCGCTTTCGAGGGGATCGAACGGGGATCGAGGAGCATGTTGCGGCCCTTCTCGGCCATGAAGCGCACGGGGTTGCGCAGCACTTCGGCGAGGTCGTGCCGCATGAGGAGCGTCTCGTACTCGTTGACCGTCAGCCCCGTGTGCCGCTCCTCGGGCGCGAGCCGGATGTCGATGCGCCCCTTCTCGATGCCGAGTGCGACGAGCCGCTCCTGCATCTGTTCATAGAGCCCGAGGCGCGCATCCCGGAAGTTGATCGAGTCGATGGGGTGGTTGGAGACGGGGATCTCGAACGACGTTTGCCCTGCGACGACCTCCCGGTTGAAGCCGATGACCGTCGTGCGCCGGCGCCGATGAGCCTCCCCGTTGGTGCCGTCGAGGTCGATGAAGTAGACCGGGCGTCCGGGCTTGTGGGTATACGTGACGCAGCTTTCGAGGCCGGATCCGATGAAGGTGAGGTGGGAATCTCCGTTGCGGGGTTCGTTCCGGCGCTGCTCCTCGCTCAGTTCCGAGCGGAGGTGCATCTGGTCGTGGTAGTAATCGGCGTTCGGGGGGAAGAGGCGCTGGAACGAGCGGACGTAGGCCTGGATCGCTTCGAGGTCGTGGTTGAGGCGTTCGCAGAGACCCTGTTCGAGATAGCCCGCCGTCGTGTGGTAGGAACAATAGAACGCTTTCGAGAAGGGATCGAGCAGGTCGCCGGTGCGTCGGGAGACGTCGATGATGGAGAAGCGGGCTTCCGGGGTCAGTTCGAGCGTGTGTTCGGAAGGGGAAGGCGTCATGGAAGAAAGGTCGTCGGACGACACTCAATGAATAGGGGACGAGGGCGAGAAGCTCATTCCTTATTTCAGCCTCGGCGTAATAGTCGCCTCATACAACGCCGGATGGCGAGGCGCGTTTCTGAATATCGAGTGAGGAATCGTAAAAAGCAACGCTCCGTCCCGGAAGGGCTTTTTTGAGGAGAAAAGCGCGTTTCGGGAACGGCTATTCCTCGATGACGGCCGCGCGTTCGCCGTCGTGGAAATGGAGCGTGACCGCGTCGCCCGCGTGAAGAGCGTGGGCCGAAGAGACGGCCATGCCGTCGCGGCGGACGAGGGCGTAGCCCTGTCGGAGGGGGCGGTGCGGGTCGAGGAGGGCCAGGCGGGCCGCCAGCGCCTCGACGTGCCGCCGTCGCTGCTCGGTGAGACGGGGCGGGCAGCGGTGGAGCCGCGCGAGGAGATCGTCGAGGCGCTGGCGGTGCTGTTGGAGCCGGTCGAGGGGACGGTTGAAAGCGTGCGAGCGGGTCCGGTGCGCGATCCATTGCCGCCGCTCGGTGATCCGCCGGAGCAGCGCCTCGCGCATCGCGGCGTGAAGCCCCCGGATCTCGTCGGCGACCTCTCGGCGGTCGGGCACGGCGATCTCCGCAGCCATCGACGGCGTGGCCGCCCGCACGTCGGCAACGAAGTCGGCGATGGTCACGTCCGTCTCGTGGCCCACGGCGCTGATGACGGGGATGTCCGAAGCGAAAAGGGCCCGGGCGACGACCTCTTCGTTGAAAGCCCAGAGGTCTTCCGCCGAGCCGCCGCCCCGGCCCACGATGAGCACGTCGGCACGGAACGGATCGCCGGGCGCCGCGGCGTTGAACGTCTCGACGGCCTCGGCGATCATCGCTGCCGCGCCGTGGCCCTGCACCTGCACCGGACACACCAGCACCCGCACGACCGGAAAGCGGCGCTCCAGGATCGAGAGGATGTCGTGAAGCGCCGCGCCGGCGCCCGACGTGATGATGCCGACCGTCTCGGGATAGCGGGGGAGCGGCTGCTTCCGGGCGGCATCGAAGAGGCCCTCGGCCGCGAGACGGCGCTTGCGTTCCTCAAAGGCTTTCTGAAGCGCGCCCTCGCCCGCGAGCTCCATCGCGTGGACGCTCATCTGAAGGTCGCCGCGCACCTCGTAGACCGTCACCTCACCCCGCACCCGGACGAGCATCCCGTCTTCCGGCCGGAAGAACACCGAACGGGCCCGCGCGCGCCACATCACGCAGCGAATCTGGGCCTCCCGGTCCTTCAGGGTGAAGTAGCAGTGCCCGGAGGCCGCCTGCTTGAAGTTGGAGAGTTCCCCCTCCACCCACACCTCGCGGAAATGCGATCGGACGAGGTCCTTGACGCGGCTGACCAGATCGATGACCCTGAGAATTGTTCTCGTTCCGGAGGACGGTTCCATAGCGAAAAAGAAGGGAAGGGGGCGCGGGAGGCCGTACGGATAAATAAAAAAGTCGGGGCGCCGGAAGGCTGAAACGTTTCAGGATGCTTGAAAAGAATCCCGTTCTTTCGCATGTTGGCGACGCATACCCCATTCATGGGGGCGTTCGTACCGCTCAAGGGAGGCTCTGTGCCATTGAGCAGGTACAAACGAAAGAAACGCTTTTCTTCGGCTTTTTTCTATACGCGACCCTATCTTCTACGTTCACCGGCGGCAGGAGCCCTGCAAAGGCGGGGGCTTCACGCCGGTTTGCGTATCGGAGCCGGGAGGTCCCTCCTCACCAGTCGACATGTATCTACGGCATGCCTTCTTCTACGCCTCCTCTCTGAGATGCATCGGAGCGCACACGTGGGCTTCGGCGCCTGGCCACGCTTGCCTATCACCACTCACACAAACTCAAAAAACGATGAGCTACAGGGACATGTATTCCCGGCTGGGAATGTGGCTGATCCTGGCGGTGTTCACCGCCGGGATTGCGCATGCCCAGACCGTCACGGGGACGGTGACCGCAAAGGACAACAACGACCCGATTCCCGGCGTCAACGTGTCGGTCAAAGGCACCACCATCGGCACCACGACCGATGTGGACGGCCGCTATTCGATCGAGCTTCCACCGGACAACCGAACGCTCGTCTTCTCCTTCATCGGGTTCCGCACGCTGGAGGCCGATGTGCCGCCCGGGCAGAACACGCTCGACGTGCAGATGGAAGAGGATGTGCTCGGGCTCGACGAGGTCGTCGTGACCGGGCTGGCGACGAGCGTCAAGCGCGCCAACCTGGCCAACGCCGTCGGAACGATCTCGTCGAAGGACCTCGTGCCGGCGCCTGCGCAGACGCTCGAACGGGCGCTCAGCGGCAAGATTGCGGGCCTGAGCATCAGCCAGAACACCGGCGCGCCCGGCGGCGGCATCAACGTGAACCTGCGCGGCACCTCCACCATCACCGGCTCGACGCAACCGCTCTACGTGATCGACGGCGTCATCGTCGACAACTCGGCGATACAGTCCGGCCTCGACCTCGTCACGGCGGCCACCGGCGCCGGGAGCTCCACCCCGCAGGGCCAACCGACGAACCGCATCGCGGACATCAATCCGAACGACATCGAGAGCATCGAGGTGCTCAAGGGCGCCAGCGCGGCGGCCATCTACGGCTCGAAGGCGACCAACGGCGTGGTGATCATCACCACCAAAAGAGGCACGCGCGGGCGCACGACGCTCAACGTGACGCAACAGGTCGGCTTCACCCATATCCTGCACAAGATCGGCACACGGCAATTCACGCCGGAGACCGCCGAGGCGCTCGTCCCGGGCGGGGCGCAACTGCTCCAGCAGAACGGCCAACTCGATTACGAAGACCTCCTCTACGGCGAGACCGGCCTGCTCAGCGAGACAACCGCCAACCTCTCGGGCGGCGACAAGGACACCCGCTATTACGTGGGCGTGCTGGCGCAAACCGAAGACGGCATCGTCAAGAACACCGGGTACGACAAGTATTCGGGACGGGTCAACGTCGAACAGCGCTTCGGGAAGCGACTCAAGGTCAACGTGAACACCCAGCTCGTGCGGAGCCGCTCGGACCGGAGCATCACCGGCAACGAGAACCAGGGCGCGACGACGCTCGGCTTCGCCTATGCCTTCACGCCGCCCTTCATCGACCTGCGCCCCGGTCCGGACGGCAAGTTCCCGCCGGGACCCGCAGGCTCGAATCCCTTGCACACGATCGAGGTGCTGAAGAACCGGGAGACGGTCAACCGGGGGATCGCCTCCTTGAATCTCACCTACAACCTCTTCCGCGCCGAGAACCAGAACCTCGACTTCGTCGTGCAGGGCGGAGGCGATTTCTATTCCGCCGAGCACAAGGTGGTCTCTCCTCCGGAGCTTCAGTTCGAGAAGGCGAAAGACCTGCCGGGCGTCTCCATCGCCGGAGAAACGACGAGCCTGAGCACGAACCTGTACCTCAACCTCGTGCATTTCTACAGCACCCCGTCGAACGTCACGTTCAGCACGACGGGCGGTTATCAGTACGAGACCCGCAACTTCAACAACGTGCTCGTTCAGGCCCAGGGGCTGGTGGTCACCCAGGAAAACATCGACCAGTCGTCGAGCCTCAATGGCTTCCAGACGCGCTTGATCCAGCGGGAACGGGGCGTCTTCTTCCAGGAAGAGGTCAACATTCAGGAGAAGTACTTCCTCACGGCAGGATTCCGCGCCGACGCCAGCAGCCGCATCGGGGACACGAGCAAGTTCTTCTTCTACCCCAAAGCCGCCGCTTCCGTGCGCCTCTCGGCGTTCGACTTCTGGAAGAGCGATTTCTTCCGGGAATTGAAGCTGCGCGCGGCCTTCGGGCGGACGGGCAACCTGCCGCTGGCGCGGGCGAAGTTCACCTCGCTCCAGGCCGAGAACATCGCGGGGCTGGGCGGGGTGCTCGTGCCCACGCTGGAGGGGAACCCGAACATCGACCCCGAGATCACGCAGGAGTTCGAAGCCGGCCTCGACGCCACGTTCTGGCAGGACAAGGCCACGCTCGAGTTCACCTACTACACGCAGGATATCACGGATCTCATTCTCCAGAACAACCTCCCGCCGTCCTCCGGCTTCTCGAACCAGTTCATCAACGCGGGCGACATGTCCACGCAGGGCATCGAGCTCAGCCTCGGCCTGACGCCGGTGCGCTCGTCGAAGTTCAGCTGGACCTCGCGCGTGAACTTCTTCAAGTCGTGGTCGGAGATCACGAAGCTCGAGGTCGACCCGTTTGAGACGGGCGGGTTTGCGCTGAGTCTGGGACAGTTCCAGATCGAAAAAGGCAAATCGCCGACGACGATCGTCGGGCTCGACGAGGCCGGCAACAAGGTCAAGTTCGGCGATGAAAACCCCGACTTCCAGCTCGGCTGGGTCAACGACGTCACCTACGGCAACTTCTCGCTGAGCTTCCTCTGGGACTGGAAGCAGGGCGGCGACGTGATCAACCTGGGGCTCTTCCTGACGGACCTCGGCGGCATCTCGCCGGATCTGGACACGCCGGAAGGACAGGCCCGCGCCGCCGGAAAAGGCGGCACCGGACGCTACGTCGAGGATGGAACCTACCTGAAGCTGCGCGAGGCGAGCCTCACCTACAATTTCTCGCGCGAGCAGGTCCAGCGCTGGTTCGGCGGGCAGGTGCAGAACCTGAGCGTGGGGGTTTCAGGACGCAACCTGATCATGATCACCGACTACTCCGGCTACGATCCGGAGGTGAGCCAGTTCGGCAACCTCGCCATCGGGCGTTCGGTGGACGTGCTTCCGTTCCCGTCCTCCCGGTTCTTCTATTTCAAAGTTTCCCTCGGATTTTAACCCTGGAGGCATAGATCATGAATCCTATCCAACCATCTTTCCAGACCCGCCGGCGTTCTTCGCTCGGTGCGTTCGGCCTCTTGCTGAGCACACTGGCGTTCGTCGCCGTGGCGGGGTGCGACAGCCTCGACGTGGCGGATCCCAACGCGCCCAGCCCGGACGCGGTCAGTATCCAGAGCCTGGTCTCGGGCGTCGAAGGCGCCATGCGGGCCGACATGAACGTGTACCTGCAGGTGA
This sequence comes from Rhodocaloribacter sp., assembly GCF_056451265.1. Taxonomy (NCBI): domain Bacteria; kingdom Pseudomonadati; phylum Rhodothermota; class Rhodothermia; order Rhodothermales; family Rhodothermaceae; genus Rhodocaloribacter; species Rhodocaloribacter sp. The sequence goes on from NZ_JBWOPL010000119.1 coordinate 18,267, forward strand.
CGGGCATCTTCGGGCGTGAGGCGTATTACTTCGAGCCCGCCGACCCGCGCTATACGGGCGAGCTGTTCACCGGCCCGCTCGATCCGGGCGGCTTTCTGCTGACCCGGCCCTGGCGCTCGCGCTATCGCACCATCCGCAACGCCACCATCCTCCTCGACCGCGCCGATGAACTCCAGGGCGCCGAACGCGCCGGGGTGGAGGGCTTCGCCAAAGCCATCATCGGCTATCAGCTCCTGCTGAACCTGAACTACCTCGACGACAACGGCATCAAGATCGAGTTCTCGGAAGACGTCGCCACGCCTTTCGTGGGCAAACAGCAGGCGTACGCCGAGATCGAGCGCTACTTCAACGAGTCCCTGAGCGCACTGAGCAATGCGGGCGGGGCGTTTTCGTTCAGCCTCACCTCCGAGGGCTTCGGAGGCTTCGACACCCCGGCTACCTTTGCGCAGTTCGTGCGAGGGCTCCAGGCGCGGGTGGCGCTCTATCAGGAGAAGTGGCAGGCGGCCCTCGATGCGCTCAGCGGCTCGTTCGTCGACGCCGATGCGCCGATGGACCTCGGCGTCTATCACGCCTACAGCACCGGCTCGGGCGATCGCCTCAACCCGGTCTTCGAAGTGCCGACGGCCCCCTCGGTGAAGCTCCGCGCCCACCCGGACGTGAAGACCTTCGCCGAGCCCGGCGATCAACGCTACCTCTCGAAGGTGCTCGACCGCAGCGACGACCCGGACTTCAACCCGAGTCCTCCGGCGGCCAACGGCCTCGTGAGCCCGCTCGTGATCACCCTCGCCCAGAGCTCGACGGACCGCTTCCCGATCATGAGGAACGAAGAACTGTTGCTGATCCGCGCCGAGGCCAACTTCCGCCTGGGCAATATGGCCGCCGCCGAAGCCGACGTCAATGCCGTGCGCGCCGCCGCCGGCCTCGCGCCGGTGACGCTCTCGCCCGATACGGCCCTCGATCAGATCCTTCACGAGCGGATGTACTCGCTCCTCGTCGAAGGACACCGGTGGATCGACCTCCGCCGCACGGGACGGCTCGGCACGCTGCCCACCGATCAGGTCGGGACCCCGCCGCAACCCGGCAAAATCTTCGACAAGTGGCCCCGGCCCATCGATGAAATCCCCGAAGGGGGGTGATCGACACGGCGCGGTTGAGCCGCTCGAAAGCAGACGATTACCGAAAGACGGGCTCTCTCTTCATCGAGGGAGCCCGTCGCTTTTGGCGAGCGTTCGCGAAAAAAATGTCAGAAGCGTCGGACCGTGGCACAAACCGGAGACTGTCCCGTATCTGAGGCGCACACTTTCTTTCGCGAGGGCCGGGTTCGTGCGCGAGGCTCCCTCTTCCGGGGGGCCGCCGCCTGCCGCCGCCACTTTTCTCCGGGAAACGGCCCCCGCTCCATGCCAGCGGTTCGATGAATGACTCCCTCTCCCGAAAAAATCAAAGTTCTCTTCGTCTGTCTCGGGAATATCTGCCGCAGCCCTCTGGCGGAAGGCGTTTTTCGCCACACGGTGGAGGAACGGGGCATGGCCCGGCATTTCGAGATCGACTCGGCCGGCACGGGCAGCTGGCACGTCGGCGAACCGCCGGACCGGCGCATGAGCGCGACGGCCCGGCGGCACGGCGTCTCCCTCGACGGCCAGCGCGCCCGGCAGTTCTCCCGCCGAGACCTCGCGCAGTGCGATCACATCTTCGTCATGGACAAGGACAACCTCCAGGACGTGCTCTTCCTCGATCACGACGGATCGCTCGGGCACAAGGTGCGGCTCTTCCGGGAGTTCGACCCCGAACCGGGCGACTTTCAGGTTCCGGACCCGTATTACGGAGGACCGCAGGGTTTCGAGAAGGTGTTTCAGATCGTCAAGCGCACCTCGCAGAAGCTGCTCGAAGCGCTCGCGGATGAATATGACCTGGATCGGAAAAACGACTCCGGTGCGCGGCCGGAGCGGACGGACCCGAAGGACGAATGACGCTCCCCGCTCTCCTCACCGAAGCGCTTCAAGCCCGGCTCTCCACCCCCCTGCGCGCGTGTGTGCCCGTGGGCGGCGGATGCATCGCGCGGGCGTGCCGGCTGGAAACCGACGCCGGGCGCTTCTTCCTGAAATGGGGGGATGCCGCGGTGGCGCGCACCTTTCGGGCCGAGGCGCGGGGACTGCAGGCGCTCCGGTCGGCCGGAAGCCCGCTCCGCGTGCCCGAGGTGCACGCGGCTGAGGAAGCGACGGCGGGCGGGCCGGGGTTTCTCCTCCTGGAATGGATCGAGGCCGGAGAGAAAGGGCCGCGATTCTGGGAACGCTTCGGACGCGGGCTTGCGGCCCTTCACGCGTGCACGGCCGAGCGCTTCGGCTTCGAGACGGACAACTTCATCGGGCGCACGCCGCAGCCAAACACGCCGATGGCGGAATGGCCCGCCTTCTTCCGCGCCCGCCGGCTCGAACCGCAGGCGGAGAGGGCCCGCGCCGCCGGTCGATGGCCCCGCGCGTGGGACGCTCCCTTCGACGCACTCTGCGCCCGTCTCGACGCGCTCCTGCCGCGCCGTCCGGCCCCGTCCCTGCTGCATGGCGACCTGTGGAGCGGCAACTTCATGGTCACGCGCGACGGCGCCGCCGCCCTCATCGACCCGGCCGTCTACTTCGGACACGCCGAGACCGACCTCGCCATGACGGAACTCTTCGGCGGCTTCGACCCCCGTTTCTATGACGCCTACGGCGAGGCTCGTCCCCTCGATGCCGGCTATGCCGAACGGAGGGACGTGTACCATCTGTATCACCTCCTCAACCATCTCAACCTCTTCGGCGAAGGCTATGCCGGATCCGTGGCGTCCGTCCTTCGCCGGTACGCGTGAGACGTGGAACCAACGCCGCCTTCGCGGGCTATCTTCTTCGTGAAAGGGTTTCCGGTGCACGTCGAAACATGGTCCTTATGAACTCGAACCCGGCACGTTGAGGCCACATGCTCATGAAGGAATCCTTGCGGGTCGCCTGCGTGCAATGCAATGCGGGCGCAGACCTCGACGCCGGCATCGCGGCGGCGGCGGCGATGACGCGTACGGCGGTGGAGCGGGGCGCGCAGTTCGTCGCTCTGCCGGAATACTTCAGCCAGCTCGACCTCCGGGCGGGGCGGCTGAACCTGACGGCGTATCCGGAGGCGGAGCATCCGGCCCTCGCGGCGTTTCGAACGCTCGCCTCCGAGCTCGGCGTGTGGATGCTCCTCGGCTCGCTCCCCATCGCGGCGGGCGACGGGCGGGCCTTCAACCGGAGCTTCCTCCTCGACGCCGAAGGCGAAGTCGTGGCGCGGTACGACAAGATTCACCTCTTCGACGTCGATCTTTCGGAGGGCGAGCGATACCGGGAATCCGACGTGATCGCGCCCGGCGACCGCGCGGTGACCGCCGAGACGCCGTGGGGGAGGGCGGGGCTCTCGATTTGCTATGACCTCCGCTTCCCGCATCTCTATCGCCGCCTGGCGAAGGACGGAGCGTCGATGCTCATGGTCCCGGCGGCCTTCACGCGAACGACCGGCCGGGCGCACTGGCATGTGCTCCTCCGCGCCCGCGCCATCGAGAACGGCGCTTTCGTGCTCGCGCCGGCGCAGTGCGGCGAGCACGGCGAGGGCGCCACGTACGGACACTCGCTCATCGTCGATCCGTGGGGGCGCGTGCTCGCCGACGGGGGAGAGGATCCCGGCGTCGTCATGGCCGAGATCGACCCCGGCGAAGTCGCGCGGGTGCGGGCGAAGATCCCGTCGCTGCGCCACGACCGCCCGTTCTCCTGAGCAAGCGTCAGTCGACGAGCGCGAGGAGAGGCGCCGGATCGCTGAGGTCCGGGAGGAGGAGGTCGGGGTGATGCGCGGCGAGTTCCTCGCACGAGAACCGTCCGGTGCAGACGCCGACCGAGAACGCGCCGATGCCGCGCCCGCAGTCGATGTCGTGCTCGGTGTCGCCGATGATGACGACGTCTTTCCCCGTGAACGTGCGTCCCGTGAGCGCCCGCGCCCGTTCGACGGCGAGCGCGGGGAGGCGGCGACGCTCAGCGTGGTCGCTCCCGAAAGCGCCGAAGGGGAAATATTGCGCCAACCCCACCGCTTCGAGCTTGAAATAGGCCATCGGCTTCATGTTGCCCGTGAGGAGGCCGAGGCGCACGTCCGGCATCGAGGCCAGGCGCGGGATGAGCCTGGCCACGCCGGGGAGCAACTCGAAGCGCTCGGGCGTGAGCACCGAGCGCATGTGGTTCATGTAGGCTTCGAGGATGCGTTCGAAGTCGCCGTCGTGCGTCTCCTCTTCGAGGCCGTGGCTTTCGAGGATTTCGCGAAGGATCTGCGGGTCCGTTTTCCCTGAGAAAGAGACGCCCGCCGTAGGCAGGGGCCGCCCGACGACCTCGGCAAGCGCGTCTTCGAGCGCGTGCCGTCCCACGTTGTGCGTCCGCAAGATCGTCCCGTCGATGTCGAAAAGAAAGAGCTTCATGAAGGGCGGTCTCGTGAATACGTTTGGACGTGTCGGAGGCGATGCCTCCCGGGGAGCGTTTCCGGGGGCAGCGTCCCTGCGCGCGCCGACCCGTGCGACGCGCGCTCGCGTTAAGATCCGCAGATTCCTGCGGCGAGCGGGCGGACGTTATTTCATTGGGCCGGGAAAGTTCATAGCTTCCGGCGGTTCGATCCCCGAAGATACGCGCCTCGGTCCCGGACGCCAACGGTTTTCGCACGCTTGTTCGGGCGCGAACGTGGCGGGGCGGCGCGCGCTCACTCCGACAGCACCATGACGAAGCAAAAGAACGGCGACGGCAAAACGTTGTATCTCCTCGACGCGATGGCGCTCGCCTACCGGGCGCACTTCGTGTTCATCAGCCGTCCGCTCATCAACTCGAAAGGACAGAACACCTCCGCCGCGTACGGCTTCACGGCGGCGCTCCTCCGGCTCATCGAGGAGCACGAGATCGAGCATATCGCCGTGGTCTTCGACGTGCTCGGGCCGGGCGGCACGTTTCGCGACGAGATGTACGAGCAATACAAGGCGCATCGCGAGCCTCCGCCCGAAGACCTCGTCGCCAACATCCCGATCATCAAAGAGATCGTCCGCGCGCTCGACATTCCCGTCATCGAGCGGGAAGGCGTCGAGGCCGACGACGTCATCGGAACGCTCGCCCGGCAGGCCGAAGCCGACGGCGCCGACGTGGTCATCGTCTCGCCCGACAAGGATTTTCAACAACTGCTCTCCGACCACATATCGATCTTCCGCCCCGCCTATCGGGGGGAGACGTTCGACCCGATCACCGTCGAGACGTTCCGAGAGAAGTACGGCGTCGAGCCGATGCAGTTCATCGACATCCTCGCGCTCATGGGCGACGCCTCGGACAACGTGCCCGGTGTGCCGGGCATCGGCGAGAAGACGGCGATGAAGCTCATCCGGCAATACGGAACGGTCGAGAACCTGCTCGAACACGTGGACGAGGTGAAGGGCAAACGCGCGCGGGAGGGGCTGATGCATCACGCCGAGGACGCCCTTCTGAGCAAGCGGCTCGTCACGATCAAGACCGACGTGGACGTGGGGTTGGACTGGCGCGCGCTGCACATGCGGGAGCCGAACCTCGCCCGGGTGCGGGCGCTCTTCCGTGAACTCGAGTTCAACACGTTGCTCAGCCGCGTCGAAAAGCTCTTCGGCGACAGGGAAGGCGGCGGTCAGGGCGACCTTTTCGGCGGCTCGGCTGCGCCGGTCGAAGCGGATGAATTGTCGTTCGACTTCGGCCCGTACGAGGCCGTGCGCCGGTACGACGTCGAGACGGCGGATTATGCGATCATCCGCAACCGCAAGGCGCTCGAGGCGCTCGTGGCCGAGATCCGCACGCAAGAGCGTCTGGCCGTCGATACGGAGACGACCTCCACCGATCAGATGTATGCCTCGCTCGTGGGCGTGTCCGTCTCCTGGGCGGCGGAGCAGGGGCGGTACGTGCCCACACCCTTGCCCGACGGCACGACGACCGAGGCGGTGCTCGAAGCGTTGAGGCCGTTGGCGCCGATCAAAAAAATCGGGCAAAACATCAAATACGACGTCGTCGTGCTGGCCCGCCACGGCCTCGAACTCGAGGGCCCGCTCTTCGACACGATGGTGGCGCACTACCTGATCAACCCCGAAGAGAGCCACAGCCTCGACGCCATTGCACGGCAGTATCTCAACTACCGGATGGTTCCCATCAGCGACCTCATCGGGACCGGCAAGAACCAGCTTTCCATGCGCGACGTGCCCCTCGACGAGGTGGGGCCGTACGCGTGCGAAGACGCCGACATCTCGTTTCAGCTCGCGGACGTCCTCGGCCAAAAGCTCGATGAACTCGGCCTCCGGGAGATCGCCGAGACGATGGAGTTTCCGCTCATCTACGTCCTCGCGGACATGGAGCGCACGGGCATCCGGGTGGACCCCGACGTGCTCCGCGAGATCTCGAAACAGCTCGAAAAAGAGCTCGTCGAACTCGAACGGCAGATCTACGAGCTGGCGGGGGAGCCGTTCAACATCGCCTCGCCGCAACAGCTCAGCGAGATCCTCTTCAAGAAACTCGACCTTCGCGTGGTCTCGAAGACCTCCACCGGCAAGTCCTCGACGAAAGAGAGCGTCCTTCAGGAACTGGCGACGGAGCATCCGTTGCCCGGCCTCATCCTCGACTGGCGGCAGCTCGCCAAGCTCAAGAGCACGTACGTCGACAGCCTCCCGAAGCTCATCCACCCGGAGACGGGACGCATCCACACGAATTTCAACCAGACCGTCACCGCCACGGGCCGACTCTCGTCCTCGAACCCGAACCTTCAGAACATCCCCGTGCGCTCCGAGCGCGGGCGGGAGATCCGGAAGGCCTTCGTGCCCGAGGAAGGGTGGAAGATGCTTTCCGCCGACTACGCGCAGATCGAGCTGCGCATCCTGGCTTCGCTCAGCGGCGACGAGGCGCTCAAGGAGGCCTTCCGCACGGGGCAAGACGTCCACACGGCGACGGCGGCCCGCGTCTTCGGCGTGCCGCCCGAGCAGGTCACGCGCGAGCAACGGCGGAAGGCGAAAATGGTCAACTATGGCATCCCGTACGGCGTCTCGGCCTTCGGCCTGGCGCAGCGGCTCCGGTGTTCGGTCAAAGAGGCGCAGGCGCTCATCGACCAGTACAAACGGTCGTTCCCCGGCGTGGCGCGATACCTGGCCCTGCAGGTGGAGCGCGCGCGGGAGAAAGGGTACGTCGAGACGCTTCTCGGGCGTCGCCGGTACGTGCCGGACATCCATTCGCGCAACCGCACCGTCCGTTCCTTCGCCGAGCGCGTGGCGGTGAACATGCCGATGCAGGGCACGCAGGCGGACATGATCAAGCTCGCCATGGTGCGGCTCCACGACCGCCTCGCCGCCGAGGGCCTGAAGAGCCGCATGCTCCTTCAGGTGCACGACGAACTCGTCTTCGAGGCGCCGCCCGCAGAGGTGGAGCGCCTCCGAAAGATCGTGACCCACGAAATGACGAATGCCCTCCCGCTCGACGTGCCCATCGAGGTGGACGTGGGGGTGGGGGACAACTGGCTCGACGCGCACTGATCCGCCCGGTCCGGCAACCTTTCGGAACCCGGGGGGTAAACCGTTAAGATTATGCGAAAGCGGTCTCCGGTTTAGGGATTGTCTTCCTGCAGAATTATATAGTTGTACGTAGGATCGCCACGATCTACGACGGCGTCAACAACTTCAGGCCCGCCACACATCCTTGACCCCCTCGCTCCATCCCGGAAGACGGGCGGTCTCCGTTTCTACCCCAACCCACCCCGTTATCATGGACGTGATCATACCCCCCGAGCATTCGGACGCTTATGAGCTCGAAGCCAAAACCGCCGTGCTCAAGGAGATCGAACCGGTCGTCGAAGAGATGATGACCGAGCACGTGAAAAAGCGCCGCCTCTGGTTTCCGAGCGACTTCCTGCCCTCCGACGAGAAAATGGACGAGGACGACGACCGCACGCTGAGCAAACTGCGCGAACGCGCGCGCGGCATCGCCGACTCGGTGCGCGTCTCCGTCGTGCTCAACCTGCTCACCGAGGAGGGGCTGCCCCACTTTCACCGCATCATCTCGCGCTACCTCGGAGACAAAAGCATCTGGGGTCGGTGGAACTTCCTCTGGACCGCCGAGGAGGACCGGCACGGCTGTGTGCTTCGGGACTATGCCCGCGACGCGCGTCTGTTCAAGTGGCGCGAAGTCGAGATGATGCAGTATGCTTATCAGGAAGCGGGCTTCACGCCCGAGTGGGACAAGGACCCGTATCGCGTGTTCGTCTACACCACGCTTCAGGAGCGCGCCACGCAGTTCTCGCACCGGAACACCGGGCGCGTCGTCGGGGAGGAAGAGCCGTTGCTCAAAGGCATCCTCGCAAGCGTGGCCGCCGACGAGGCAAAGCACTACACGTTTTACCGCAAGGTCTTCGAAGCCATCCTCGAAGTGGATCCGAACCGCGCGCTTCAGTCCGCGCTCGCCATCATGCCGAGCATCGAGATGCCCGGCATTTCGATGCCGAATTTCAAGGACATGGCCGACATCGTGCGGCGTACGGGCATCTACGGGCCGTGGGATTACAAGGCCATCGTCGAAGAGGCGATCGCGTACTGGAAGATCGACGTGCGCACGGGGCTGAACGAGGCCGGACGGAAAGCGCAGGAGAAGATCCTGGAGATCCCGAAGCGGCTTCAGCGGGTGGCCGAGTATATGGAGCGCCGGAGCCGGATCAAGTCCTTCCGCTTCGACTTCATCTACGGGCGCGAGTTCTCGATGGAATAGGCGGTAAGAGAACCGCTCTTCGTTCATGCCGGACGGTCTTCTCCCGGCGTCGTCTCCCGGCATCGAACCGGCTTCATTCGTGCGCGAGCGATTATGTCGAGCCTCGTCAAGTTCTCCCTGATTGCGGCGGGTGGGGCCGTCGGCGCGTTGCTACGTTACTTCGTCTCCGGGTGGGCGTATCGGTGGGCAGGGACGGGCTTTCCGTGGGGCACGCTGAGCGTGAACGTCCTCGGCTCATTCGTCATCGGCTTTCTCTGGGCGGCCTCGGAACGCACGCCTTTCGGGCCCCGGTGGACCCCCTTCGTCTTCATCGGCGTGCTCGGCGCGTTCACCACCTTTTCGACGTATGCCCTGGAAAGTCTGAACCTTGTCCGTGAGGGAGAACTCCGTCTCGCCGTCGTGAACCTTTTCGCGAGCAATGTGCTCGCGCTGCTCGCCGTGGCGCTTGGCTTTCTCAGTGCGCGTTATCTTTTCGCTCAACTCAGATAGGGTGCGTCGCCATGAAACTACCGGAAGAAGGCATCCTCCTCCGCATTTTCATCGGGGAGTCGGACACGCATCAGGGGCGCGCGCTCTATCACGAGATCGTGCGGAAGGCGCGGGAGTTGAACATGGCCGGGGCCACCGTCTTGCGGGGGATGGCCGGCTTCGGCGCGGCCAGCCGCATCCACACGTCGCGGCTGCTTCGTCTCTCCGAAGATCTGCCGGTCGTCATCGAGATCGTCGATACCGAGGAGCGGGTGCAGATGATTCTGCCGTTTCTCGACGAGACGGTCCGGGAAGGCCTGGTGACGATGGAGAAGGTGCGCATCATCAAGTATCGTCACGACGGCGGGGCATGAGCGAGGCGGAGCGAAGAACGGCCTTCATCGAGGCGGTGGCGGCGGCGGCGCTCGTCTGGCGCGATCCCGCGCATCCCGCGCGCGCCGAGGCGGTGGCGAGGACCCTCGAGGCGCCGAACCGATTCACCGAAGAGGCCCTCGCCTATGCCGTGAACGTGGAGATGCACCGACTGACGCCGGAGGCGCTCGGCGCGTGGCTCGGCGAACGCGTCGCTGCTCGCCCGGGCGCCGTCGGCGTGCTCCATGAGGGGCGCGTGCCGATGGGCGACCTCACCGAGGGGCTGGCGGTTGCGCTCATGGGGCATCGATGGCTCGGCGCGCTCCCGGAGACTTCGCCGCATCTCCTGCCCGCTTTCGTCGAAGAGGTGCGCCGGCACGCGCCGGACTTCCCCGCGCGTTTTCTCCCGGCCGAGGCGCTCGGGCGGGCGTCTCAAGCGCTCGTCACAGGGGGCGGCGACGAGGCGCGGGCCTGTGCGGCGGGCGAGATTCCACCGGAACGGTGTTTCCACCGCGCGGCGCGTTACTCCGTCGCGGTCCTCGACGGGCGGGAGAGCGAGGCCGAGCGGGAGGGACTCGCCGAAGACGCGCTGCTCCACGAGGGGCTCAGTCCCCGGAACGTGGCGATCCTCTTCGCTCCCCGCGAGACGCCGCCGGATCCGTACCTCGAAGCCTTCGCCCTCTTTCGGAGCGTCTTTCCGGCGCACCCCCGCACGCCCGGCGCGCTTCAGATGCAGAAAGCCATGCTCGAAGCCTTCGGCGCACCCCATGCCTATGGTGAGGGGCTGGTGTTTCTCATGAGCAAGGGCGCGCCGGAGCCGCAGGCGCCCGGGCATCTCCGGTGGTCTGAATACGACCGCCTCGATGAGGTGGGCCGGTGGCTCATCGACCACGCCGACGCGCTCGCATGCGTCGTCGCGCGGGCGGACGTGGCCGCAAGGCTCCCGGCCTCGCTCCCGTGGACGGCGCCCGGGCAGGCGCATCGACCCTCGCTCGACCCTTCGGACCCGCTTCTGGAGTTCCTCGCCGCTCTTTGAGCTTCCTCCGGGCGTTCACGCCGCCGGCTCGAAGTGGCGTTCGAGCGCCGCTTCGACGGCGGGGAGGATGGCGTCCCAGTCGGTCCCGGGAGCGATGGTGACGGTGAGAAACTGCGGGAGGATGAAGACGTTCACGACGCCCTCGATCTCGAAGAGCGCCGCGCCGAGCGGGTGGTCCGCCGCTGCTTCGGCGCCGGCGAACGAGCGCATCCCTTCGGCGATGAACGCGCCCCGGTCGGTCGTGATCTTGAGGCTGTTCGGGTTGGGCGTCCCATGAAAACGGAAGCTGGACATGCGCGGTGGGGTCGGGTGAAGGCGACTTCGAATGCACGGCATTTTAGCACGCGAGCGGAGCAATTTACGTGAAAAAATGAGTATTCTTTGCACGAGTTGATTTCGGAGCGGCACTATTGCAGGAGGGGGGGGTACGAAAACGCAACGAACGAACGAGAGCATCCCGGCCCAGATGGAGCATACCGATCCCAGACCCACGCTCAGCGACGGCGCGCCCGGCCCCGGGCATGCGCTGCCCGAAGGCGCGAACAAGGTCGAGCGACTCGCCCGAGAGACGCGCGGCCTGATCGACGACGTGAAGGACTGGGTCGATCTCAAGATTCAGCTCGTGCAGATCGAGATGGAGGAGCGGCTGGAGCGAAAGCTCAACCAGGCGCTCCTCGGCGTGATCCTCGCCGTGGTGGCTTTCCTGGCGCTCGTCTTTGGGCTGACCGCGCTCGCCCTCGGACTCGGCAGCTGGCTCGGGCATGATGCGTGGGGCTTTCTGGCCGTCACGGGGCTGCTCGCGCTCGTCGCGGTCGCGCTCCGCCTCCTGAAGCCGCGCATGGTGAAGATGCGGGACGAGGAGCCGCCCGCGAGGGACCGGACGCCTCCCGCCGCACCGGCCCTGACGAAGACGAAACCCTGATGCGCATGGAGAAGCCCCGGACGAAAGCCGAACTCGAAGCCCTGCTCGCGGGCAAAGACGCCTCCATTGCGCGTCGCCTCGACACCCTCAAGAGCGAGGTGGGTTCGGCCGGACACTCGGTGAAGAAGGTGCTCCGGCATCCGCTGCTGGCCGTCGGCGCGACGCTCACGGGCGGGCTTGCCGTAGGCTGGCTCCTCGGCGGCAAGCGCCGCCGGAAGGCGAAGGAGCAGGGCGAGAGCACGCTCGCCCGGGATTTCTATGAGATCGTGGCGAAAGACGCGGAGCGCCTGATGCGCCGGGGCCTCGCGCCGCGCGACGCCCTGCGTGAGGCGCTTCGGGCGCGCGCCCCCCTCGTGCTCGACCGCGGAGCCGACGAACAGCCGGGGCTCTTGCGCTCGCTCGTCTCCACGGCGGGCCGCATGTTCATCTCCATCGCGCTTCATAACGCCATGGAATCGGCGGTCGCGAAGTTCATGGGGGAGACGGGCGACGCCGACGCCGAGGCCGAGCGGGCTACGAAAGCTCCGTGAAGCTCCCGGCATCGTTTGTGCCCGAAAAACAGGATTGATAACTTGTCTTTCAAGGATCGCCCCCGGTAGGATGGCGGGGCCTCGATGAAAGCAAAGATATTTTCGATTATGCGAATAGCCTTGTTTGGCCCGCCGGGGGTAGGGAAAGGAACCCAGGCGCATCTGCTCTCGGAACGACGCGGTCTCCGACACATCTCGACCGGAGTGATGCTTCGTCAGGCCATGGCGGAGGGCACGCCGCTCGGGCGGGAAGCCGCCTCCTACGTCAATGACGGTAAACTGGTGCCCGGCCAGGTCGTCCGCAAACTCGCCGAAGCGGCCATTGCCGAGACGGGCTATGACGACTTCGTCCTCGACGGCTACCCGCGCACCGTCGAGCAGGCGCAGTGGCTCAACGAATTCCTGGAGGCGCACGAGGCCCCGCTCCATGCGGTCATCAGCATCGTGGTCCCCGACGAGGTCATCGTGGACCGGCTCTCGAAGCGCCGCGTCGACCGCGTCACCGGCGAAAATTACCATCTCGACTTCAAGCCCCCGCCGCCGGACCTCGACCCCGACCGCATCTTTCAGCGCCCCGACGACCGGCCCGAGGCCATCCGCAAACGGCTCGAGGTCTATCGCGCCGAGACGCTCCCCGTCGAGGAGATTTACGAGAACTGCGGCAAGCTCTACCGTGTGGACGGCGTGGGGACGATGGAGGAGGTGTACCGGCGCATCGAAGCCGTTCTCGAAAAAGTGTCCGGACCGGTCGAGTCGGGGCGCGTCCGGCCATGAGCGAACCCGTGACGTTGCCCTCCGCCGAGATCGATCACGGGGCGCGCGTGGCGGCCCTGCGCGACCGCGTCGACGCGGCCCTTGCGGCGCTGGAGATGGGTGCGGAGCCGCCGGAACTGTATGAGCCGGTGCGCTACGTGCTGGCCGGCGGCGGCAAGCGACTGCGCCCCGTGCTCCTGCTCCTCGCCGCCGAGATCTACGGCGCTGAGGTTGCGCGTGCGATGCCCGCCGCCCTCGCCGTCGAGGTGTTCCACAACTTCACGCTCGTCCACGACGACATCATGGACCACGCCGCAACCCGACGCGGGCGGGCCACGGTCCACGAGCGCTGGGATGAAGGCACGGCCATCCTCTGCGGCGATTACCTCATGGCGCTGGCCTACGACCTCCTGGCGCAGACCCGGACGCCGAGGTTCTCCGAGATGCACCGCGCGTTTCACCGCATGGTCGTCCGGCTGTGCGAGGGACAGGCCCTCGACGAAGCCTTCGAGACACGGGCCGAACTCACCGTCGCAGATTACCTCGACATGATCGACCGAAAAACCGGCGCGCTCCTCGAAGCCGTTCTCGACCTCGGCGCGCTCGTCGGCGATGCGCCGGAGACCGACCGAGCGGTCCTTCGGGCCGTGGGCCGGAACGTGGGCCGCGCCTTTCAGATACAGGACGACCTCCTCGACCTTACGGCCGACCATCAGGACTGGGGGAAGGTCATCGGCGGCGACCTCATGGAAGGGAAAAAGACGTACCTCCTTCTGCGCGCCCTCGAACGCGCCGAAGGCGAGGAACACGCGTGGTTCCGGCGGATCGTCGAGGCCGGCGGCTTGCCCGAAGGCGAGGTAGACGAGGCCCGCGCGCGCATGGAGCGCCTCGGCGTGCTCGACGACGCCCGCGCGGCGGTCCTGCGACACTCCGCCGACTCGCTGGAACGCCTGCAGACGCTCCCGCGCTCCCCCGCGCGCGAGACCCTGCACTGGCTCATCGACCGGATGCGGGCGCGGTTGCATTAGGGCGCATCCGAACGCGCGCATCGGGGGCGCATCTCCGTCGTCTTCCCCGACAATCCCCGGGCTTCCCCGCAGAGGCACTTCCTTTCGGCTGCCTCGATGTCTTATCTTGACGGCGGCGCCCCCTCCAAATATCTCCAACCAATCGAACACGCTCGGATGATCGTCTGCGAAGTCACCGTCACCAACCGCGCCGGGCTCCACACCCGCCCCGCCTCCATGATCGTGCGGACCGCGTCGAAGTTCGAATCCGATTTTTTCATCCAGAAAGACGGGTATGAGATCAACGGGAAAAGCATCATCGGGGTGATGACCCTCGCCGCCGAACAGGGGGCGAAGCTGACGCTCGTGTTTGAGGGCAAGGACGAGAAAGAAGCCTGTGAGGCGATGAAAGAGTTGTTTGAAAAAGGGTTCGGGGAAGTAAAATGAAAAGGCGCGCGCAAGCGTCGCGGCGAACTATGGATACTCAGTCGAAGGCAGGCATGGAGCAGCGGGCGCGCACAGCGACGCCGGAGATCACCCTCCAGAAGGAGGCGGAGGGGCTGCACGCGTCCCATGCCGAGGCGCGTGAGGGCGAACTCGTGCTCGATGGCATCGGCGTCTCGCCGGGGATCGCCATCGGGCCGGCGTATCTGTATGCCCGCGACACCTTCGAAGTGGAAGAGCGGCTCCTGTCCGACGACGAGGTGGAGGAGGAACTCGAACGCTTCGAAAAGGCCGTCGCCCGCAGCGAGCGCGACCTGAACAAGATCATCCTCGTCACCCGAGAAAAACTCGGCGAGGACAGCGCGGACATCTTCGAAGCGCAACTGCTCATGCTCCGCGACGAGGCGCTCTACAACGCCGTCGAGGAATACATCCGCCGCGAGAAGCGCAACGCCGACTATGCCGTGAAGGTGGTCATGGACAAGCACCGGCGGCAGATGGAGGCCAGCGGCAGCGAATACCTCCGCGAGCGCGCCAATGATCTGCTCGACATCGAGGAGCGCATCATCCGTCATCTGCTCCGAGGCAAAATCCTCTCGGCCATTGCCCGGGATTCCATCGTGGTCGCCGAGAACCTGACCGCCGCCGACGTGGTGCTTTTCAGCCGCCGGGGCATCCTCGGTTGCGCGCTCGACTTCGGCGGGCCCACGTCGCACGTCTCCATCATGGCGCGGGCGCTCGGGGTGCCGGCCGTCGTCAGCCTCCACAGCGTCACCAGAGACGTTGCCTCCGGCGATCAGATCGTCCTCGACGGCATTCGCGGGCGCGTCGTCATCCGTCCGACCGAGCAAACCCTCGCTGAATACCGCATCAGCCGGGAACGGTATCGACGGCTCATCCAGGAAGAGAAACAGCTCGTTCCGCTCCCGGCCGAGACGCTCGACGGCCATTGCCTTCATCTGCACGCCAACCTCGAATTGAATGAAGAGCTTGGTCAGTTGCAAGAGTACGGGGCGGAGGGCATCGGACTGGTGCGTACGGAAATCCTCTTTCTCGTGCGGGGCAGCACCGAGATCTCGGAAGAGAGCCAGTACGAGGTCTACCGGAAGATCGTCGAGGCGATGAATCCGGGCGTGACGACGTTCCGCGTGTTCGACCTCGGCGGCGACAAGCTCCTTCCGATGGCCCACCGGGAGCACAACCCGTTCCTCGGCTGGCGGGGCATCCGCGTATTGCTCGACCGCCCGGAGCTGCTTCGCCCGCAGCTTCGCGCCATCCTTCGGGCCGGGGCGCATGGCCCGTTGCGCATCCTGCTTCCGATGGTGACCAACATCAATGAACTGCGGACCTTCCGCACACACCTCATCGATGTCGAGCGCGAACTTCTGGAGAAAGGCGTTGAGATCCTCGCCAACCCGCCCGTCGGCGTGATGGTGGAGGTGCCGTCGGTCGCCCTGCAGGCAGATCCTTTTGCGCGCGAGTCCGACTTTTTCTCCATCGGCACGAACGATCTGACTCAGTACGTGCTCGCCGTGGATCGGGGCAACGACCTTGTGGCCGATCTGTACGAGGAGCTTCATCCGGCGGTGCTCATGCTGATCCGCCGCACGGTCGACGCCGCGCACCGACACGGCATTCCGGTGGGGTTGTGCGGTGAACTGGCCTCCAATCCCCGCGCCGTCCCGATCCTCGTGGGTCTCGGCATCGACGAACTGAGCGCCTCTCCGGTCTTCCTGCCCGGCATCAAACGCGTCATCCGCGCCATGAAGAAGACCGAGGGGGAAATGCTGGCGCGCATGGCGCTCGAAGCCCTGACGGCGGACGAGGTCCGAGAAAAGCTCGACCACTGGCTCGGCGAGCACGCCTGCGGCTTCACGTACTTCTTCGAGGGCAATCCGCGGCCGGGCGAGAAATAAGCTGGAAGGGTGATCTTTACCTCTCTGACGTTTGTCCGATACCGTAGGCGCATGCGTGGGAGGTCGCACGATAGATTTATGATCCATGGGGCGGGAGCCGTGCGATTTCCCGGGCGGTCGTTCACAGATTGGTGCGCATCGACGCAAACGCGGAGAAAGATTTATGGCTGGATATGCTTTTCCGGAATCACTCGTAGAGACGGCATGGGTAGAAGCGCATCTCTACGATCCCGACGTCCGTCTGATTGAAGTCGATGTGGACGTCACTTCGTACGTGCGCGGACATCTTCCGGGCGCCATCGCCTGGGACTGGAGCGCCGATCTGTCAGACCCCGTTCGGAGAGACATTCTTTCAAAGGCGGGTTTTGAGCGCTTGATGGGCGCCTCCGGCATCACCCGCGACACGCGCGTCATTCTGTATGGCGATCAGAGCAACTGGTTTGCGGCGTGGGCGCTGTGGCAGATGAAGATCTACGGTCATGAGCGTGTCTCTTTGATGAATGGGGGGACGCGGAAGTGGATCGCAGAGGGGCGTCCGCTCACGAAGGACGTGCCCCCGCGCCCCCCCGTCCGGTACACGGCCCGGGACGCCGACGTTTCCCTGCGCGCCCTGCTCAAAGAGGTGCAGGCGGCCTCCGAGTCGGGAAGCGCGACGCTCGTCGACGTGCGGACGCCGGAGGAGTTCTCCGGCAAGGTTCTCGCGCCGCTCGGCTTGCCGGAGACGTGCCAGCGCGGCGGACACATCCCCAACGCTCACAACGTGCCCTGGAGTGAGGTCTGTCATGAAGACGGAACCTTTAAAGACGCCGACGAACTCCGGGCGCTTTTAACACAAAAAGGCATCCCGCTGGATCGCCCGGCCATTGCCTATTGCCGAATCGGAGAACGCTCCGCCCACATGTGGTTCGTGCTCAAATATCTGGTGGGCATTTCGGAGGTGAAGCATTATGACGGCTCGTGGACCGAATGGGGCAATCTCGTCGGGGCCCCCATCGATCGGGAGAAGTTCCGCCACGTCCCGCATGCCCAGCCGAAAGTCGTGGCGGCCCGGGCGGCGTTTCAGCAGGTCGTCCCCGGCGACGGCCGGACGAAAAATTACACGCGACGACAGGACATCCTGGCGGGCTGGCCGGTGGAGATCGTCTCCTATGAGATGGGAGATCATCATTATTGCGACATATACAGCGTCTCGCCGGGCAACCGGCTGGGCGGCGGCGTCGGGACGAGCGCGCGCGAGGCCCGGGCGAAAGCCCGGGATCAGGCCTGGGAGCAACTCAGTGACCTCGGCAGGCGTCTCTCGGTCATGCTTGCCAATTTTCAGGATGCCTTTCTGGTCGTGGATGAGAACTGGAAACTGACCTATCTGAACGAGAAAAGCATCGCTCTGCTCGGGCAGAGCTATTCCGAGAGTCTGGGTCTCGATCTGTGGGATGCGTTGCCGGAATTCGCCGATAAACTACGGGAGCCCTTGACGCAAGCCCTCCGGGGTGACGGAAGGACAGATTTTGAAGTCTGTCTCCCGTCGAAAGAGCGATGGTTCAACGTTCGCACCTCTCCGGCGGGGGAGGGGCTGGCGATCTACCTGATCGACATCTCCGAGCGGAAGCAGGCGCAGACCAGGTTGGCCGTCATGAACCGGAAGCTCGAGGCCGAACTCCTCGAACGCAAACGCATCGAGCGCGATCTTCGAAAGGCCAAGCAGGAAGCCGAGGAGATGTCGCGGCTCAAATCGGCCTTCCTGAGCAACATGACCCACGAGATCCGCACGCCTCTGGCCGGCATTCTGGGGATCACGGCTATTCTTTCCGAAGAGATCTCGGACGAACTCCGAGAGTTCATCCACCTGATCGATAACAGCGGCAAGCGGCTTCTCGACACGCTCAACTCGGTGCTGGACCTCTCCCTGATCGAGTCCGGAAGCGTATCGCTCAACAAGGAGCCGGTGCGTGTGCTGGAGGTTGTGCAAGACAAGCTGGTTTTCCTGGAGCCGTTGGCTCATCGTAAAGGTCTCACGCTGGCGCTCGGGGAGGTCAGTGACGTCGAGGCCCTGCTCGACTACTCGGCGCTCGATCGCATCCTGAACCATCTCATCGGCAACGCGATCAAGTTTACGAGCGAGGGGGGGGTGAAACTGGATGTTTGCCCCGTAGCGGACCGGGTCCACATTCGCGTGCGGGACACCGGCATCGGCATCGGGCCGGAATTTCTGGCACACATGTTTGAGGCGTTCAAGCAGGAGAGCACGGGCATGGACCGCTCCTATGAGGGCAGCGGGCTGGGGCTGGCCATCGTCAAGCACCTCGTCGAACGGATGGACGGCACGATCACCGTGGAGACCACCCCCGGCAAGGGGACCGTGTTCACCGTTGCGTTCCCGCGCGTGCCGGAGAAGCGCTCGAAGCGCAAGGCGCGCCTCCGCTCGGTCTTCGGCACGAACCGGGAGCGCGACTCGGCGGGCTGAACCCGGATGCGCCGAGCCCGCCCGCGCGCCCTTCGTCCTTGCGCCGCCGTTCATCGGCGAAGCCCGCCCGGCGAGGGGCGTTTTTGGACGGAGCACCTCGGTTTGCCTTGGCTAAGGTGATCATTCCTCTTACCTTGTTCGACGGCGATCCCGAGGCGTTCGTGTTCGGTAAGGGACCGGGAGCGGAGGGAGGTCGCGGCAGGACGGGAAGGGCGCCCGGCGATACCGGGGGAGAGACGCGCCGCCGTCCCGTCGAGCAATGCGTTTCCACACATCGTCCGCGCTGCGTTATGGGATCACGACAGCTCTTCGGCCTGTTCATCGTCGCGCTGAGCCTGGCGGTCGTCGCGCCCGCGCACGGGCAATACGGCTATCACTTCGGGCGCAACAAGATTCAGTACGAGGATTTCGACTGGGAAGTGCTTCAGACCGAACACTTCGACGTCTATTTTTATCCGCAGATGCAGGCCCTGGCGCGGCAGGGAGCGTTCTTCGCCGAGGAAGTCTATAAGGAATTGCAAAACCGGTTCAACTTCTCGCTGAACCATCGCACGCCGATCATCTTCTATTCGTCCAACCTGCACTTCAAACAGACGAACACCACGCCGGGCTTCATCCCGGACGGCGTCGGCGGGTTCTTCGAGTTCCTCAAGGGTCGCGTCGTCATCCCCGCCAACGGCAACATCCATCAGTTCCGGAAAGTCATCCGGCACGAACTCGTCCACGTCTTCACGTTCAACAAAATCCTCCGCGTGCTCCGGGATCACCGGAGGCCGCCGGATCGGTTCGTGCCGCTATGGTTCACCGAGGGGCTGGCCGAGTACTGGTCGGGGCCGCCCGATCATCAGCACGAGATGGTCATCCGGGACGCGCTCTTTGCCAACTATCTCGTCCCGCTCGAAGACATGTTCCGCATCTACGGGACCTTCGTCATGTACAAGGAGGGCGAGTCTATTTTCCGGTTCATCTCCGAGGTCTACGGCGAGGAGAAGATCCTCCGGCTCATCGACAACATCTGGATGGATCACGACTTCTCGAAGGTGATGGCCTACACCTTGAAGGAGAACTTCCACGTCATCTCGAAGAAATGGCAGGACTGGCTCAAGGAGCAATATTATCCGGCGCTCGAGGACGTCGAGATTCCGTCGATCATCGCCGGGGGGATCGCGGCGGAGGGCTTCAACGCCAAGCCCGAGTTTTTCCGGTTCGAAGACGGAACCCGGAAGGTCTATTTCGTCGGGAATCGCACGGGGTACACGAACGTGTATGCGACGCCGGTCGATTCCCTGTACCGGCCCGTCGGCGATCCGGAGGTGGTGGTGCGGGGAGAGCGCAACGACCGCTTCGAGGCGTTTCATCTGCTCGAAAGCCGCATCAGCGTCTCGGCCGACGGCAAGCTTGCCTTCGTGACGCAGAGCGGCGGGCGCGACGTCGTGCACGTCTACGACCTCGTGCGCGACCGGCTGCTCCAAACGTATGCCTTCGACGACCTCGTGGCCATCTATTCGCCTTCGTGGAGCCCGGACGGATCGAAGCTCGTCTTCTCCTCCATCGACCGGAGCGGCTACAGTGATCTGTACGTCTACCACGTGGCGCGCGACGCCCTGCAGCGGCTCACCGACGACGCCTATGACGAGCGCGACCCGGCGTGGGGACCCGACGGCAAGCGTATCGCTTTCTCTTCGGATCGCACCTCGGAAGGCCGCTTCGGCTTTTACAACCTGTTCACCTATGACCTCGACACGGGGCAGGTGCGCTATGTGACCTTCGGCAAGCGCCGGGACTTCTCGCCGCGCTGGAGCCCGGACGGCGCCCACCTCGTCTTCACGAGCACCCGCCTCGACAGCACGGGGCACTTCGGTCCGATCGACCTCTGGGTGGCGGACATGACGCCGACCCTCGGCGAGACCCCCGCCGTCGCTTCGACGTCCGCGCCGGTGGACGAGGCGGCGCTTCGGCCCTCGACCTCCCGCACCCTCCGACGCCTGACGAGCCTCTCGACCGCCGCCTTCGACCCCGTATGGACCGAAGACGGGCGCATCGTCTTTACGAGCTTCGAGGGGCTGAGCTTTACCATCCGGAACCTCGCCGGCGTCGACTCGCTTATCGCCTCCCCGAAGGAGGTCGAGGACGTGGACCTCGCGCAGACCGGAGAGACGTGGGCCTTCGCCCACCTCGACGTCGGCGTCAACGGCGTCAAAACCGTTCCCTACAAGAAACGTTACAAGCTCGACCTCGCGCAGGGCGTCGTCAGCCAGAGCCCGGTGCTCGGCACGACCGGAGGCGCGGTGCTGGCCTTCTCGGACATGCTCGGCGACGACCACCTCTTTCTCACCCTGCTCAACACCGGAACCACGCAACGCGATTTCCTCCGGAGTCTGAGCTTCTCCGTGGCCCGCTTTCAACTCCACCGCCGGGCCAACATCGGATACGGCCTCTATCGCTTCAGCGGACGCCGGTACGACATCACCGACCCCGACGCGCCCGCCGAATTCCCATTCGTCTACGAGACGATCTATGGCGGCTTCGGCTCGATCAGCTATCCCCTCTCGAAGTTTCGCCGCGTCGAGTTCAGCACCTCGATGAACTGGGACCACAAGGAGATCGACGTGAGAAACATCGACCGGGACGCGCTTTTGCTCTCGAACGCCGTCTCCCTCGTGCACGACAATGCTCTCTATTACATGAACGGCCCCATCGACGGGTGGCGCGGCCGGCTGACGCTCGCCTATACGACCGACGTGCTCTATTCGAACGTGAGCTATTTCAGCGTCATCGCCGACGTGCGGCACTATCTCCGGCTCGGCTCGCAGGTGACCTTCGCCTCGTGGTTCATGGGGCGCATCAACCAGGGACGCGAGGCGCGGCTCTTCGTCCTCGGCGGGAGCTGGGACCTGCGCGGCTTTCCCTTCCTCGACGTGCGGGGCTCGAAGATGTGGTTCACCTCACAGGAACTCCGCTTCCCGATCGTGAACGCGCCCTCGATCCTTCTGCCGATCCTCGAACCGTTCGGCATCCGAAGCCTGCGCGGGGCGCTCTTCTTCGACGCCGCACACGCCTGGAACGACGGCTACAACGACAAGATACCCGCGATCTTCGCCGGCGAGACGCTCGGCTCGGCCGGCATCGGCTTCCGGCTGAACCTCTTCGGAGGCCTCGTGCTTCGATACGACATCGGCTATCGCTATCGGGATGGCTTCAAGGTGCGGGAGAAAAAGTTCAAACAGTTTTTCTTCGGATTCGATTTTTAGAACGGTGCGCAGCGTGAGAATGCATACGAACGGCTCGGGCAGGCATCGGGACGGACGGGGGCGGCTCCGGCTCGCCGCGCTCGCGCTGGCGCTCGGCCTCGCCGGATGCACCGTGCTTCGGCTGGAACACGCGAAGGTGGTGGATGCGGACGACTGGCTCACGGAAGGGGACTCGCCCCGCCGGGAAAACCGGGCCGACGTGACGCTGGATCCGCCGCTCGAAGAGGCGTGGACCGTGAATGCCGGCGCGGGCTTCGGTCCGGTCTCGCCCTTGATCCTCGGCGAGACCGTGCTCGCGGCAACGCGGAAGGGCGAGGTCGTCGCGATGCACCGGAGCGACGGGAAGAAGCTGGGGACCCAGGGCTTCGGCGACGTGATCGAAGGGTCTCCGGTCATCGCCGGAGGGGTGCTCTTCGTGCCCGTGGCCTGGGGGAAGCAGACGCTCCGCGCGTACGATCTCGTCGCGGCCAAAGAGCGGTGGGCGCGCCGAGACCTGCCGCCCATCGAGGCGGGCTTGCTCCTGCTCGACGACGTCCTCATCGCCGTGGACGTCGAGAGCAAGGCGCACGCCGTCGCCGTCAAAACGGGGGAAGAGCTCTGGTCGGCCACGCTCGATGAGCGCGCTTCCGTCCTCGCCACGCCGGTGGTGAGCCGGGCCGGACACGTCCTCGTGGCCGACGACCGGGGGCGCGTGGCGGCGCTGCGCCCGGAGGACGGCGCGCCGGTGTGGACGCGCGACCTCGACGCGCCCGTGGAGGCGACGCCGACGACGGACGGGCATACGCTCTTCCTGGCCACCACCCGCGCGCGCCTCTTTGCCCTCGACGCCGACCGGGGCGCCGTGCGCTGGGTCTTCGAGGTCCCCGACCCGACGGTGCGCCTGGCCGCCCCCGCCATCTCCGGCGACGACCTCGTCTTCGGCGGCTCCGACGGCGTGCTCCGCGCCCTCGACCCCGCCACCGGCGCGCTCCGGTGGACGTTCGAAGCGCCGGACGCGATCACGGCGCCTCCGCTCATCACCCGAAATACCGTGTACGTCGGGACGATGGGGCGGTGGCTCTATGCCGTGGATCGGAGCACGGGCGAAAAGCGGTGGGAGCACCGCCTCAAGGGACGGGTCAAGTCGCCCATGGCCGCCCGTGACGGCATCCTCGTAGTGCTCACCGAGCCGCACGAGGTCTACCTCTTCCGCCCCGCAAAGAAGGCCCTGGCGGCGGGAAAATGAGCAGCCCTTCGATCTTTTTCGCCTGAAAACACCCCGCAAAGAACGATCGTAGTTTGTCACCCAGCCCGGGACTCCCCATGCGTCGAGCGTCAACGATCCTCCTTCTGTTCCTCTCGTTCGGGACGAGCGTGAGCTTCGGGCAGTCCGGCGCCGTGCTCCAGCTCGAGACGAACGACCCGCACGCGATGGTTTTTGCGGACTCGGTGTGGCTCGGTCCGGCTTCGAAGGCCGTCTTCGTGCTCCCGGAGGGCGCCCGTGTGCTCCGCCTCGTGCCCCCGGCGGTGGACGCATGGAGCATCGAGACGGTCCATGCTCCGCTCGGCGCCCTCGCACCCGGCGACACGCTCGCGCTCCGACTGTCGTTCCCCTACTATTATCGCGTCGAGTCCATCCCCTTCGGCGCTTCCGTGTACTTCGTCTCCGAGCAGGGGCGGGTAACGCTCGGCCAGACGCCGCTGACCTATCGCTCGGACGACCCGCTGACCGGCGAGCTCCTCATCGAAAAGCCGGGGTACGAGACTGCCCGCGTCGAAGCCGGAGCGAAGGTGTGGAACCGATACGTCTTTGCCCTCGCGCCCGTCGCGCCGTCTTCGCGCGAGGACGCTTCGCCCGAGCTCTCGTGGCGGCCGCCGAAGCCTCGGCGCGCGTGGATCGACTACGTCGCCGTCGGGACGGCGGTGGCGGCCGGCGCGCTGGCCGTGCATTTCAAGACGAAGGCCGATCATCGCTTCGATCGCTATCGGGAGACCGGCGACCCGTCGCTCCGTCCCACCATCGAGCGCTTCGACACGTACTCCGGCATTGCGCTGGGCGTCAGTCAGGTCGGTCTCGGGGTCTTCGCCATCCGGCTGATTTTCCGGTGAACGATGCTTCGCCGCCGGAGAAGGCTTGTGCGTTTCGCAAGGCGGCGCTCCGATGCGCCCTTCCGGGGTAATATTTTTCGAACGAAGGACGCGTTCGCGGTTTCGTTCTTCGGGGCGGACGTTTACCTTGCCCGGTAAAGGTCCACCTCACGAAGAACGGTCACGCCCCATGTCGCTCAAAGAAAAGCTTGCCGAAGACCTGAAGGCCGCCATGCGGTCCCGGGATGCCGTCCGTCTGCGCACCATCCGATCGCTCCGGGCGGCGCTCATGGAGCGGGAGATCGCCGAGCGAAGCGGCGGAGCAGCCGTGCTGACGGAGGAGCAGGAGCTTGCCGTCGTGCAAAAACAGGCCAAACAGCGGCGGGACGCCCTCGAACAGTATGAACAGGCGGGGCGTGAGGACCTCGCCGCGAAGGAGCGGGAAGAACTGGAGGTCTTGAAGGACTACCTGCCCCGGCAACTCGACGAGGGGGAGGTCCGTACGGTCGTGCAGCGGGTCATTGCCGAGACGGGCGCGTCCTCGCCCCGGGATATGGGCAAGGTGATGGGCCTCGCCATGAAACAGCTTCGCGGGAAAGCCGACGGGCGCATGGTGCAGGCGGTGGCACGCGAGTTGCTTTCGGAGAAAGCGGGCTGAAGCCCCGCGCGATCGCTCCCTTCCATCCTCTTTGAGACGTCATGAACATCCTCGACCTCGTGATCCTCTTCGCCCTCGCCGCAGGCGTCGTGCATGGCTTCTCGACGGGACTGATCCGGCAGGTCGCGAGCATCGTCGGGCTGGCGCTGGCATTCATCCTCGCGGTTCAACTGATGGGGACGGTGGGGCAGATGGCCTCGAACAGCCTCGGACTCTCGGAAAACGTCGGGCCGCTGGTGGGTTTCGTGCTCGTCTTCCTGGCGGTGCAGGTGGCCGTCTTTGCGCTGGCGAAAATGGCCGAAGGGCTCATCGGCGCACTCCGCCTCTCGACGGTGAACCGGGCCCTCGGCGGCGCGCTCGGTGCGCTCAAGGCCGCGCTCGCGCTGAGCGTCCTTTTCCTCGTGCTCAGCTACGCCGATCTTCCGGGCGAAGAGCTCGCGCGCGACTCCACGTTGTACGTGCCCGTGGCCGGAGTCCTGCCGCAGACGTGGGACTACGTCTCGGAGAGGTTTCCGAAGGTGGAACGGCTCTCGGACCGGTTCGGGCAGCGCCTCCGCACGGCGATTCCCGACGGTATGCCGTAAGCGCCTCGATGCGCGCTCAAGGCGTCCCGAATTTGGTGTCGATCCGGATGCCGCACTGCTTGAGGAAACCCGTCGGGAGCACGCCGCCCGCGAAGATGAACACGTAATCGTTCGGCAACGCGTGGACGCCGCCGTTCCGATAGCGCACCTCGTCGGGACGAATCTCGAGCAGGGTCGTCTTCCACAGCACTTCGATTTTCTTTTGTGCGACCGCTTCCTCGATGCGCTGCAGGTTGTCCGGTTTGATGCGTGAGAAGTGGTCGCGCCGGTAAGAGATCGCGACGTCGTTTCCGGGCTGATCGGCGAGGGCGAGCGCGGCCTCCACGGCGGAATCGCCGCCGCCGACGACGACGATGCGGTCGCCCTGATAGGCTTCCGGCTCGCGCAGGGCATAGGCGACCTTCGGCAGGTCTTCGCCCGGGATCCCTAGTTTGCGCGGCACGCCCCGCCTTCCGATGGCGAGCACCACGCGCCGGGTCTTGTACAGGCCGCGGTCGGAAGTGACGAGGAAGCAGGCGTCTTCGGTCGGCAAGAGTTCCGTGACCGTCTCGCCGGTCTGTACTTCGAGGCCGGATTGTGCGATGATGTCCTGCCACAATGCGATCAGGTCCTCTTTCAGAATCTCTCTGCGCCTGATCACCCCGTAGCCGGGAACGTTCAGCGGCCGGGTCATGACCAGTTTTTTGCGCGGGTAATACCGCACCGTTCCGCCTACGTCTTCTTTCTCGAGCGTGCGGAAGCGAAGGCCGTGGTGCAGGCAGGCGAGCGAGGCCGAGAGTCCCGCCGGTCCACAGCCGACGATGAGCACGTCGAGCGCGTCGTCCGGGGTGGGGCGTTTCTCTCGAACGATGCCGTCGATGCACTGACGTCCCTGCTCGAATGCATTGCGAATCAGCCCCATCCCGCCGAGCTCGCCGATGATGTAGATGCCGGGCACGTTGGTTTCGAAGTTTTCCCGTATGCGGGGGATCTCGACGCCGCGTTTCTCGGTGCCGAAGACGAGCTGGATGGCTTCGACGGGGCACGAGCGCTCACACAGCCCGTGGCCGATGCACCGGGCGGGGCTGATCGGTCGCGCCTGCCCGCTCAGCAGGCCGAGAACGTCTTTCTCCGGGCACGCCTGCACGCAGTTGCCGATGCCGATGCACGTGTTGGGATCGACGATGGGGTGCAGGGTTGCCGGTTCGTTCAGTCCGTACTTGTGCGCCACCGCCTCGGCTTCTCGGGCGGCATGCTCCATCCGTTTCTTCTTGAGATAGAACGGGAGCATGGCCGCCGCGAACAGCCCCGCGCCAAGGATCCATATGATGAGCACGTCGATATCCATCACAAACGCATCCAGAGGCTGGTGTACAGGCTGGTGCTCGTGAGGTTTTTTCCGAACTGGGTTCGGGCCTGAATGCCGGCGAAAAAACGCTGGTAGAGCGGAAAATTGAGCGAGAGCGTGATCGTGTGCGAGGACAGCCGGGTGGTTCCGGAGTCGTTCCGGTAGCGCGAGAAGAGCAGGCGTGAACGCAGGCGTCCGAACGTGCGGCTGAGGCCGCCGGAGACGTACAGGGTAGCGGCGGAATCCCGGCTCCAATAGCTGGCAGAGGCGCTTACGCCCAGCCCCAGCAGCCCGATGCGCGCGAGGTTGAGGTAGGAGGAGTAGGTGTAGTTGGGCGAGGCGCCCCGAACGCGGTTGCCGCTCACGTTCAGTCCCATCGTGCCGCCGGAGAACGTTATCATCAGTCCCAGGTTGCCCTGGTCACGGCGGAGGCCGAAGGGGTTCCCTGTGCGCGTCGGCACGTACGGTCGGCGGAGAAAATACCGCCCCGTGGCGAGGAGGTGGCGCGTGATCGGGATCGAAGCGCGGAGCTGCAGACGGCTGATCTCCCATGCGCCGGTCGTCGGGTGGCGGTCCACCTGCAGGTTCTGGCTCAGCCGCAAGCGATCCCATCGAAACGATTGTGACCAGCCGAAAAAAGTGTGGGTGTCGTAGTCGTTTTGAGGGCGCACCTGGTGGAACGAAGTCTCGGCCTCATAGCGCACGGCGCCTTTTCGATATTGATAATCCAGGAAAACAGTGGCTTTCGGACGTTCCGAGGAGAATTGTTCATCGGCGCGAACCGGCTCGAAACCGGCGGCAAAACCACCCCCGAATCCATCCTCTCCGAATCGAACGAGGAGGCCGTCCCAGTATCCGCTAAAGTTCTCGAAAGGATCGTAGAAGCGCCCGGCCTTGAACCGAACCGCGTCGTACGCGCGCTCGATGCTGGCCTGATAGATCCGAAACGAACGGAGATTGCCCACCGTGCTATTGACGCTCGAACGCTGGGAGACGCGCGTGTTGACGTTGACGCGAAGTCCGCCCGGCAGATTGGAAATCGAGGCCCGGAGGCCGGCCGTCGGCGTCAGGAAGGTGCGGTCGCGGGAGACGAGGCTGTTGGCCTGATAGCGCGTCGAGGATCGCAGGGTGTTCATCTCCATGAAGAGCCGCCCGTTGATCCGGACGCGCCGCCGGGACGCCGGCCGCCTTCGCCTCGAAGCCGTCGTTCGGGACATGATGGAGGTGCGAGCCTCCTGGGCCGATGTTTCGCCTGCCTCGGTTTTCGCCTCGGGCCGAAGCGTTCTGTGGGGGGTGAAAATGATGACGAACGTCTCACCACGCGTGACGGGGAAAGAGGCCCCGGCAAAGGTGACGACCGACTTCGCTCGAGAACTGCTGATCACCCGCCAGAAGCCTGCTTGCCCGGTCTCAAGCATCACCTGGAGCGTGTCTCCCGGCGCAAGTCCTTCTCCGGTCCCCGCATCGAGGTATACATTGGGGCCGGCAATGTACTGGACCGTCACGTTCACGCGCTTCTCCTGGCCGTATGTGGCCGTGCAGAGCACACAACCAAGCGCGATCAACATAAGGCGTCGTTTCATGGATGTCTCCTCCCCATCATTAATCCTTCCCGTCCGGATGGCATGCGTAACACTGTAGACTGTCGTACACGTAGCCTCTGACCTCCCGGTGCTCATCGTCCATTTTGGACCGGTTGTGCTCGTGGCACGTCAGACACGAAAAGACCTGATAATCGTTGGAATCCGTATGGCACGTCTGACAGCTATCCCATTTATTTTTGTGCTTGCCGGAAAAGATGGGGAAATAGTCGCTGTCGTGGTTGAAATCGGCGTCCCATGAGTCGGTGGAGTGGCAGGTGGGGCAGGTGGTGGGGAAACCCGAGCCGGCGTGCTCGCGGTCGTAGTCGCTCTGGTGGCAGGCGACGCAGTCGTTCTCGTCGGCAGGGTCGAAGAGCAGGTCGAGTCCCGGCAGGGCGTGGCAGCTCTCGCAGGCGAGCGGGGCGTGTGCACCGACGAGGTCGAAGCCGTTCGAGGCGGCGGCGTGGTCGAAGTCCTCGGCGTCCCAGGAGTCGGTGGAGTGGCAGGTGAGGCAGGTGGTGGGGAAGCCCGATCCGGCGTGCTCGCGGTCGTAGTCGCTCTGGTGGCAGGCGACGCAATTATCCGGATCCGTAGTCGGGAAGATGGGCTCCAGACCAGGCATGAGGTGACAGCTCGAACATTGCGTTTCCGCGTGCGCACCGACGAGGTCGAAGCCGTTCGAGGCGACGGCGTGATCGAAATCGGCTCCAATCCATCCAAGCGTGGTGTGGCACTGTTCGCAGTCGGTGGGGAAGCCCAGCGCCCGGTGGTCGATCGACTGCGCGCCGTCATAGTCCGCTTCATGACAGGCGATGCAGGCCGTGTCCATGAGCGTGAAGGCGCCGC
>NZ_JBWOPL010000120.1:0-7335 GCF_056451265.1 Rhodocaloribacter sp.
AGGGCCGCCCGCCTGGCCGGACTCCGCGACCTCGACGCCGCCGACCGCGCGCGCCTCGACGCGGTGACGCAGGCGCTCGCCGAGGCCAACGCACACCTCGCGCCCGCACAGCTTCAGGTCGCCTATCGCACCCGCGACGAGGCGGCGCTCTTCGTGCTCCACGCCGCCGAGATCGCCCCCGCCTTCCGCACCCGCACCGGCGAAGCTGTCGACCCGCTCGACCTGGCGCTTCACATGAAGGTGTTGCCGCGTCTGCTCGGCGGCAGCCATCCTCTCCGCCGCGCCGTCTTCGGGCTGCTCGGGTGGGCCATGACGGGCGCGCCTTTCTCCGAGGACGACGTCCGCGCCGCGATCGACGCCTGGGAGGCCGCCGGATGCCCGAACGCCGTGCCCGAGGCGCGCTTCCCCCGCACCGCCGCCCGCCTCACGCTGATGGCCGCCCGCCTCCTCGAAGAAGGCTTCACCTCCTTCTGGGTGTGAGCGGCCGGCTGCTTTCCCTTCTCGCCCCCGTCCCCTACTTTGCCGTCCCGCCGCCTCACCCGCTTCTCCCTCCCGGTTATGAAACGACTCCCCACGCTCGCGCTCGTGAGCCTGCTCGTCCCGATGGCCCTTGCCCAGGAAACGCCGCCGAAAGCGCTGATGGACATCGAGGCGTATGAGCCGCGCTCTACGCTCGTCGTGCCCGCGCACCCCGTCACCCGGGCGAAGTACCCGTTCGTCGACGTGCACGCGCATCAGTGGCGCGCCTACGAACGCTCCGACGCCGAGATGGCCGACCTCGTGGCGGCCATGGATGCGATGAACATGGCCGTGATGGTCAACCTCAGCGGCGGCACCGGCGAGCAACTCAAAGCCACCGTCGAGGCCATGAAAGGCCGCTACCCGGAGCGCTTCGTCGTCTTCGCCAACCTCGACTTCGACGGCATCGGCGAGCCGGGATGGACCGAACGCGCCGTCGCCGGGCTGGAGGAGGACGTCCGCAACGGCGCTCAGGGACTGAAGATCTTCAAGAACCTGGGCCTCTCGCTTCGGGACAGCCGGGGCGCCCGCGTGCCGACGGACGACCCCCGCCTCGATCCCATCTGGGCAAAATGCGGCGAACTCGGCATCCCCGTGCTCATCCACACCGCCGACCCCGCCCCGTTCTGGCAGAAGAAGGACCGCTTCAACGAGCGCCGACTCGAACTCCGGCAACGGCCCCGGCGGTACTATGCCGAGCGTGCGGACATCCCGCCGTGGGAGACGCTCATCGCCGAACAGCACAACGTCTTCCGCCGCCATCCGGAGACGACGTTCATCAACGCGCACCTCGGCTGGCTGGGCAACGACCTCGCGCGCCTGGGACGGCTCATGGACGAACTGCCGAACATGTACACCGAACTCGGCGCGGTCATCGCCGAACTCGGCCGCCAGCCCCGCACCGCCCGGGCCTGGCTCATCCGCTACAAGGACCGCGTGATGATGGGCAAGGACGCCTGGGGACCCGAGGAGTACCACGTCTACTTCCGCCTCTTCGAAACCGCCGACGAGTACTTCGACTACTACCGCAAGCGCCACGCCCACTGGAAGATGTACGGCCTCGACCTGCCCGACGACGTGCTCCGGCACATCTATTACCAAAACGCCCTCCGCGTCATCCCCGGCCTCGACGCCTCCCGGTTCCCCGAATGAAGCCCGGGCGCACCGTTCCCCCGCCACGGGTCGTTCCCGAAGCGAGACGCCGGTTTCGGCCCCTGCCGGCTCGGTGCGCGGGCTCCGGCGTCGCCCCCGGTGCGCACCTGTTCGATCGATTTTGTGCCCCCGTAGATTTACACTTGTAAAAGCTCAAAAAAGACAGCATATTCGTGCAACCCTGATGCGAATTATGACGCGCGCCGTGCCGGACGTGCCGTTTCGCGGCGAGAGGAAGGGAATAAGGCACGCTGCGCCCTTCACCCCGATTCCACGCATGGGCCGAGACGATTTTCAAAAATGCAGCTCTTTACGTCAAAATTCGACTTTGTCCGGACATAGTTGTCTATAGAAAAATCACTCGCTTGCTCGACCGGATCGATCGGTATTCCACTTCGACGGGGGCGCGTTATGCGCCGGCTTGCGTCTTCGCACCGGGGGGCGGATCTGCCTTGAAGGATTTTTCGGTGGATCCGATCAATGCGCATCCATCACGCAGATCGTTGGCTGGAGCCATGAATACCAGCCGGTCAGGCTGACAGCAAGCACGCTTGTGCGAGACACGGAATCGACCCGAAATACGTGCAGCAACGACCTTTACGCCGCCATAAAGTCGTCAGGAGACGGCGATGTGTCGCGCCATAGTTTCATTCGAATCCGCACATGTGAGCAAGGATGCTCCCCCACACTGATGGCCATCGGTGTGGTTGTGTTTTCACAGTAACGGCCACGGGTGTCCGGAACACCCGCCCCACTTCTTAGCTTGCCTCATGCTTCACTCCGATACACGTTCCGCACTGCTCGTCCTGCTTGGCGCCGGCGCCGAGCTGACCCAGGATGACCTTTCTCGACGTCTCGGTATCTCGGTCCGCACCGTCCGGCGCCACCTCACAGCACTCGCCCGGGAAGGCCTCGTAACCTCGCGCCGAGACGGACTGCTCAAGCGTTTCCGCCTCGATCCTCGGGGTCGGCCGCTTCCGCCGCTCTCCATGCGTCTTACCGAAGCCGAGGCCGAGGCATTGACCGTGGCGGCGCTGGCGGCACGCGCCCTCCTGGCCCCGACCCCGTTTGCCCCACCCCTTGCCGCGGCCGCTCGCAGCCTCGAACAGGCCTGGCTCGCCGAGGCCTTTTCCTTCGAGCCGGAAACGGAGTCGAATCTCTGGGACTTCGAGGGGCACGCCGGCCCGGTGGTTCCCTTCGATCAGGTGCTGTTTCGCACGCTGCTGACCGCCGTCCGCGAGCGTATTCCTATCGAGACAGCCTATTACACGGCTTCCCGGCAGCACCTTTCGACAGAGCGACGCCTGCATCCGCTCGGCTTTCACGTGCGCGGGGGGTCGTGGTTGCTGGCGGCCTGGTGTTGCCGGGATTATCGCGTCAAGGACTTTGCGCTGCCCGGCTTTCGTTCGGTGCGCCTCCTGACCGGCATGCACTTCGACCCTCCGAAGGACTTCGACCTGCACCTGTATGCCCGCGACCGCTTCCGGGCCGTTGCCGGAGACGACGTGCACCTGGTTCGGCTGCTCGTGACGCCCGAAGCCGTGCCCTACTTCCACCGGAAGGCCTACCATCCGACGCAGCAGATCGAAGCCGAGCACCCGGACGGCAGCGCCGTGGTGTCCTTCGAGGTCGAAGGGCTGGACGATGTGGCCGCGTGGTGTCTCTCATGGGGGGCCAAGCTGCGCGTGCTGGAGCCGCCGGCCCTCGTCGAGCGTGTCGTCGGCGCCTTACGCGAGGCCGCCCGCCGGTATGAATCCTCCTGACGCTTCACACCCGGACCGCCATGAAACCGAACAAGCCGCCCGTCATGCCGCTGCGCAACCGCATCACCGTTTTCTCTGTGGAGTACGGCTCGGTGGAAGTGGACGGTGCGGCGCTCGTCGTCACCGACGCACGCGGCATTCGGGCCCAGCTCCCGGTAGGCGTCTCGGCCGTGTTGATGCTGGAGCCGGGCACGACCATCACCCATGCCGCCGTCAAGCTCTGCGCCGAGAACCGCACCCTCATCATCTGGACCGGCGAGGCCGGCGTGCGGCTCTACAGCGCCGGGCAGGAGGGCGCCGCGCATTCGTACCGGTTGTTGCGCCAGGCGCGCCTGGCGCTCAACCCGAAGAGCCGCCTGGCCGTGGCCCGTGCGATGTACCGGATGCGTTTCTATGAAGAGCCGCCGCGCAAGCGCTCTATCGAGCAGCTCCGGGGGATGGAGGGCGCCCGCGTCCGCGCCATCTATCGCCGTCTGGCCGAGGAGCACGGCATCGACTGGCAGGGACGCCACTACGACCGCGCCGACTGGGGCAGCCAGGATCCCGTCAACCGCGCCCTTTCGGCGGCCAATGCTTGCCTCTACGGTGTCTGTCATGCCGCCATCCTCATCGCCGGCTACAGCGCTGCCCTCGGCTTCATCCACACGGGCTACCCGCTCGCCTTCGTGCACGACCTGGCGGATCTGTACAAGATGGAGCTGGCCGCGCCGACGGCCTTCCGGCTCGCGGCCGAGAGCGAGCTAAACCTGGACCGCCGGGTCCGCCATGCCCTGCGCGACGGGTTTCGCCGCGTGAAACTGCTGGAGCGGATTATTCCCGGCATCGAGACGCTGCTGGACGCCGGAGAAGGGAAACAGGGCATGCCGGAGGAGCTGGGTGGCTGCCGTGTAGAGACGGCCCGTCCCGAGGATGCCCCCTGGCAACACCGTCCCCGCCTGCCCGATGCCCGTGAAGTGGCCGCCGAACTCCAGAGCGACCGTCCCCCGAAGTCCGCACGCTCGAAGCCGCCTTCTCCCTTTGACGACATCGACGACGGCCTGCCCTTTTGACCTCATCCGACAAGCATTATGGTCATCTTCAGCCTCACCAATGCCCCGAAGCGGACGCGCGGCCTGCTCTCGCGCTACTGCCTGGAGGTCCGCTCCGGCCTCTTCGTCGGCCGCCTCGACAAACGGATGCGTCTGAAACTCTGGCAGGCCATCCTGGACGACGCCACGACGCGCACTTCGGCCGTGATGGCCTGGAGCCGCTCGTCGGCGCAGGGCTACGCCTTCCGGAGCCACGGCCCTGCCACGCGCCGCCCCGTCCGCTACGACGGCCTCTGGCTCGTCGAGCAGCCGCCCCCCACTTCGAAGAAAAAGACGTCCGATGTCTCCTGAAACCCTCCTGTACCGTCTCTGGGCCAAGACGAACGAGCGTGCGCGCGACGCCGACGGCCACCCGCCGCCGTGGACGCGCCACCCGCTGCCGCTGCACCTGCTCGACGTGGGCCTCGTCGCCGAGACGTGGCTGCGGGAAGACGAGCACCTGTTCCGGCGCTTCCGCACCCTCTGGCCCGAAGCCGATCCCGAGGCCGTCCGCCGGGCGCTCGTGCTCACCGCCGCCGTGCACGACGCGGGCAAGCTCTACCCGCTCTTCCAGGCGAAGTCGGAAAAAGGCTGGGCGCACGGCTACGGCGCCGGATGGCAGGGCCCGGCGCCCAACGGCACGGGCTTCGACCACGGCGCGGGCACGGCCCGGATCTTCACCACCTACGATCTCTTTGGCCTGCCCGATGGCGTGGATCCGAACTGGCTCACACTCTTGCCGCTGATCCGCGTCGGGGCCGGGCACCACGGGACGCTCTACCCGGACGAGGCGGTAGACCTGGACGACCGCGTGCTCGCGCCCCCACTCCGCGATCTCGTCCCGGCCCTGCCGGCCGAACTGGCGCACCATTTCGGCCCGCCGCTCGAACTGCCGCCGGACCCGCCCCCGGCGTTCCTGCTCCTCACCGCCGGCTTCGTCTCCGTAGCCGACTGGTTCGGCTCCAATGCCGAATCCTTCCCGCTCTCGCCGGAAGTGACCGATTGCGCCGGGGCCGAGGCGTATCTCGCCCGCCATCGCGACGCCGGCGTCGCCGAGGCGGCGCTCCGTGCGGCCGGCCTGATCGCTGACTTCCGGCGGCTGGAAGGGTCGCCGGAGGCGCTGTTCGCCGAGCTGTTCAGCCCCGACGGAGAAGCATGGCGGCCGCGCCCGGGCTTTCAGGCGGCCGCGTGTGCCGTTCCCTTTGGCGAAGAGGAAGGGCCGGAGATCGCCGTCGTGGAGGCGCCGATGGGGCTGGGCAAGACGGAGATCGCGCTGTTCCTGGCTGCACAGGCCCTCCGGCACGGCGCGGCCACCGGCCTCTATGCGGCCCTGCCCACGCAGGCCACCGCCAACGCCCTCTTCACCCGCATCGAGCGCTATGCCCGGCGCATCAAGGGCGAGGCCGACCTGGCGCTGGTGCTCGCCCACGGGGCAAAGCATTATTTCCGGGACTACCGGGCGCTGCGCGAGCGCACCCGCCACACCATCTTCGACCGCCTGCACCGGTCCGATCCTCACGACCCGACGCCGCCCTCGGAGGTCATCGCGCCCTCGTGGGTGCAACCCTCGAAGCGGGCGCTGCTGGCGCCGCTCGGTCTCGGCACCATCGACCAGGCGCTGCTCGGGGCGATGGGCGTCAAGCACGGGTTCGTGCGGCTCTTCGGGCTGGCCCGCAAGGTGGTCATCCTCGACGAGGTCCACGCCTACGACGTGTACATGGGTGTGCTGCTGGAGCACCTGCTCGCCTGGCTCGGCGCGCTCGGCACGAAGGTCATCCTCCTCTCGGCCACCCTGCCCGCGAGCTTGCGCACCCGCCTGCTCACGGCCTACGGCGCGGCCGAACCGCCCGCGGCCGACGCCTACCCGCAGCTCCTGCACGCCGTGGACCGCGCGCCGGTGACGGTGCTGCCCGACCCCGCGCCCGAAACGGCCCGGCGGACCGACGTGCGCGTCGAGCCCGTCGCGGCCGCCGGCGAAGCGGACGTCCGGACGGCGGCCGGCGCGGCCTGGGTGCGGGGCAGGGTAGAAGATGGCGGCTGTGTGGCCTGGATCCGCAACACCGTCCGCGAGGCTCAGGCCGCCTACCGGGAGCTGCGCGCCGAGGGCATCGAGGCGGACCTGTTGCACGCCCGCTTCACCCGGCACGACCGCAACGAGAAAGAGGAGGCCCTCCTCCAGCGCTTCGGCCCGCCCGCCCCGGAGAACCCCCGGCGTCCCGCTGCCCGCGTCGTCGTCGCCACGCAGGTCATCGAACAGAGCGTGGACGTGGACTTCGACGCGATGCTCTCGGACCTGGCGCCGGTGGACCTGTTGCTCCAGCGCGCCGGACGCCTCCACCGCCACGATCGCCCCGGCCGACGCCACGGCCACGCCGCGCCCGTGCTCGGGGTGCTGATGCCGGACGCCGAGGCCCGCCGCCGGCTCGACTTCGGCACGAGCGTCTACGTCTACGACGCCGACACGCTGGCCCGCAGCGCCGTGCTCGTGCGCGACAACCCTACGTGGACGCTGCCCGACGCCTGCCGCACCCTCGTGGCCGCGCTCTATGACCGCGACGAAGCGTACTGGACGGCCGCGCGCCTCGGCGTGGACCCGGACCGGCTCTTCACGGCCCGCGAGCGTTTCGCAAAACGCCGCGCCCAGATGGAACGCGCCGCCCGGCAGGCGCTGCTCACCGCCCCGGACCAGTTCCCCGTGATGCGCAACCCCCGTCAGGACCGCAGCGACGCCGGCGAGCACGTGGCCCTGACCACCGGCTACGCCGCCCACCGCGCCGCCGCCGTCCTCTTCCGCCGGCCGGCGGGCGGCCCGGCGCCGCTGAGCGCCACCGCCC
>NZ_JBWOPL010000121.1:0-23420 GCF_056451265.1 Rhodocaloribacter sp.
CAGCGGCGCGCCGGCCCGCGCGCGCCGGGCGAGACGTGTGCGCCGGAGGCCGCCTCATGGCAGACGCGCGCGCCCGATGGTGTTCGCGTCCGTGCCGAACCACACCTCGGCTCCGGGCGCGTGGAAAAACATGTGCCGCACCGATCCGCCGCCGCTCGCGATCTTCGTGCGCGAGAAGAAGGTCTCCGTGTCCGGGTCGAACCCGACGAAAAGGTTCGGGTCGACGCCGGTCTCGACGAACCACAGCCGGTCCCGGTCGTCGACGGCCATGCCGTAGGGGCGCGAGGTTTCGCCGTCGGGCATCGGCCATTCCCTGACGGCGCGCGTCTCGGGGTCGAGGCGTCCGAGCATGCCGCCCGCATAATCGACGTACCACACGGCGCCGTCCGAGGTGATTTCGAGGCGGCGGGGACGCGCTTCCGTGCGCGGAAGCGCGATCTCTTCGAGCGTCATCGTCGCCGGGTCCACCACGGCCAGCTTGTGCGTCCCGAAGAGGGCGATCCATGGCCGATGCTGCGCATCGAGCACGATGCCGTACGGACGGGCGCGCGGGGTCGGAACCTCGATCAACGCGATGCTCCCATCGGCCCGGTTGAGTTTGCCCACGAAGTTGCCGCCCTGGACGGTAAACCAGAGGTCGCCGTGGGCGTCGAAGACGAGCGTGTGCGGGTCGCGGGCGCGGGGGTCGGGCATGGGATATTTCACGATGCTGCCGTCGGCGGGATCGAGCCGGCCGATGTGGGCCGCGCGATTGCCGGCATACCACACCGCGCCGTCGGCATCGACGATCAGGTTGTGCGGCCCGGCGCCCGCATCGAGGTCGTACCGTTTGAACGCGCCGGTCTCGGGGAGGAGGTACGCCACATAGTCCGCTCGTTGCCCGACGAACCAGACGCGTCCCTCTCGATCGACGTACGGGTCGCGGGGGCGGGAGTCGGGCCAGGGAACCACCCACTCGGTGATTTCAACTTCGTCGGCGGGCAAGCGGTCGGTCGGATGAGGCGGCGGGGGAAGCCCGAGGAAGGGCAACGCGAGAAGCACACAGAGGAGACGCATGGGACGGATCCGGGTTGGGGAGGAGGTCAGACCGTGGCGGGGGTGTCCGGAACGAATGATTTCATCATAGCAAATTCCCTCCCCAACAGTCAAGCACTCGCGCGCGCATCCCCCTCATGAGTCGGCGCGGAGGGCGTCCATGAGCAGCTCGAACTCCTCCCGGCAATCCGGGCATCGATCCAGATGATCCTGCACGAGCGGCATCATCTCGGCGGCGGGCTTCCCGGCCATCACCATCTCGGCGAAACGGTCCATCTCCTCGAAACACGCGTCACAGCCGATCTCGTCCGGGCGCGTTCGGGCGACGGCCCGCGCTATTCTTTGCAGTATCGGTTTGTCCAGTTTCATGGCTCCTCCGGGCAGGCGGTGCGTACGTTTTTTCGAATAGAGGCGACCGGCCTTCGAAATCTTACCCTTTCCGGTGAGGAACGTTCGTCCGGGCATGGTCACGCTTCGCTCCAGAGTTCCTCCGGCGAAATGCCCCGGGCTTCGAGGCTTTTTTTGAGTCGTTTGCGGGCGTCGTGGAGCAGCTTATACAACGCATTCCGGTTGGTGTCCATCCGGCGGGCGACCTCTTCGAGCGGCATGCCGTGAACCATCACGGCGTTGAGGGCGAGGCGCTGGCGCTCGGTCAGCGCCTCGTCGATGGCGCGCTGAATGTGGGCGAAGAGCAACCGCGAGGCGGTTTGCCCGGCCGGGTCGCGGGTGTCCTCTGCAAGGGCGGGCAGGCTGTCCGGGGCGTCGTCGGGCGCGAGGTCGTCGAGCGAGACGTTTTTCCAGCGTTTGCGGCGCAGTTCGGTGAGCGCGATGCGGACGGCGATTTTCTGAGCCCACGTGGTGAAGCGGCTCTCCCCGCGAAAGGTGTCGAGGCGGGCGAGGATCTGGAGAAGGGCGTCCTGGGCGAAGTCTTCGGCGAGGAGGGTGACCCGGTGTGCGCCTCGGCGGGTGAGGGCCGCCCGAAGGCCGCGCACGAGGTGGTCGCGCAGGCGTTGAAGGGCCTCGTCGCGGCGGGGGCCGCGGAGCGCTTCCAGCCAGGCTTCGTTCGTGTCGAGACGAAGCGGGGTGCGGGCTCTGCGGCGGAAGCGGAAGGGCATGATGACGTGTGCGGGGGCAGGGGAGACGGAAGTCGGGCGCGACGGATCGGTGGACCGGAGCCGAAGCGCGCCGCGCGGGGTGGCGCTCGGATAATGGGTGCGTGAGGCGGGTGGAAAATTTCACCGGGGCGGTAAGATTTCGCCGCCGGGGTGCGTCCGTGGAAGGAAGGCAAGTCAAAAAAAAGAGATCGAACCCATGGAAAGCGCAGCTTTCTCGTCGCACGCATCACGGAATGGATGGATGGCTTCAGTCAGAGCGGGGGCGCTCGGCGGGCTCGGCGGCGGGCTCGTCTTCGGCCTGATGATGGGCCTGATGGGCCTGCTTCCGAGGGTCGCCGGGCTGGTCGGCTCGTCGCATGCGGCGACGGGCTTCGGGCTACACATGGGGATCAGCGTTTTCATCGGCGCGCTCTTCGGTGCGGCGGCGCATCATCTGCCGGCGCGCCTGAGCGTGCTCCTCGGGGCGGGGCTCGTCAACGGGGTGATCTGGTGGCTGCTCGGCGCCCTGCTGCTCCTGCCGATCGGACTCGGGATGCCGCAGATGGCGTTCGTGGTGGGCCCCCCGCAACTCATGAGCCTTGCCGGACACGTGCTCTTCGGTCTCGTCGCCGCCGCAATTTTTGTCCGACTCGACACGCGTGCTTGACGCGCGCCGTCCGTTTCGTTTTACCCATCAAACCGGAAGAAAGTCATGATTACGATGTATGCCGCCTCGATGGTTGCCCTCTTCGGCTTTTTCGTCGCCATGATCACTGGCGTCCTCTCCGGAGGCGTCGTGGCTGCCGGCGGGCTGGCGCTGATCGTACTGGGACTGTTTTACGTAATGTACCGGGACGCCTTCGACGACGGCGCGCCGGAGGCTGAATAGCCGCCTCGGCGCAGGCGCATGACACGCGCCTCGCGCGTGGTTCGGCTTCCGGTGCGGTTCACGGCCCCGGCCCGGGATATTTGAGCTTGAGCAGCCCATAGGCCGTCGCGGCGATGTTGAGAAGGATCAGGCCGTAATACAGGAAATAAGCCACGTTGCCGAGATGACGCGGGGTGATGCTCCACTCGCTGTCCCGGTCGTTCAGGTACAGATCGACGATCATGAGCAAGGAGACGACGGCCCCGAAAAGAAAGTATTGCGGCCCCGACTTGACGATGAGCACGACGGCGGCAGCGGCCAGCGTGATGAGAAGCCAGAAGATCAGATGACGCATCCGCCGGGACAAGCGCCGGTGTCTTCTCTGAGGCGGAGGCATTTCCGAGAGGAGGTCGGAAGGCATAAGTCTGTCTGATCGAGAACGGAAAAAGAACCATGCCGGACGACCCGGTGGCAGAGGGGTCCGGAGGAGCGGTTCGAGTGCGGGGGAAGATACGAATAATTTGGGTGGCTTCGTTCGTGCGACCTTCGGCGAAAGCCGTCCTTGACGCACGTCCTTGACGCGTGGAGTCATTCACGCGAAGGTGAGGCGGCGACCATCCGTTCGAGCGCCTCGGGTGTGCGGGGCAGGGCGGCGGTGAGCACCTCCGCGCCGTCTTCGGTGACGAGGATCACGTCTTCGGTGAAGACCGCGATGCCGAGGTCGTGGTTATAATACCACGGTTCGACGGTGAAGACCATGCCGGGCGCGAGCGGCGCGTCGGGCAGGCTCGGGTCGCCGGTGTTGAGGCCGAGGTGGTGGCCGAAGAACAGGCCGGTCTGCATGTACGGGCGCTCGGCGGGCGGGGTGGCGGCGCGGGCGGTCTCGGTCAACTCGGCGAACGTGACGCCGGGCCGGATCGCGGCGATGACGGCGTCGGAGACGGCGACCTCCATCGCGAGGATGCGGCGCTGTTCGGGCGTGAAACGGCCCGAGACCGGAAAGGTGCGTCCGACGTCGCTCACGTAATAGTCGAGCTCCGTGCCGACGTCGAAGATGACGAGTTCGCCCGCGTGCATCGCCCGGTTGCGGCGGTCGTAGTGGGCGGCGAGGATGCGCCACGGCCACAGCGCGTTCGGCCCCGATTTGATGATGGAGGCGAAGGCGAGTCGTTGTGCGCCGCCCCGCTTATACGCGGCTTCGAGTTCGGCTTCGAGCGTGCGCTCGTCCACGCCGTCGCGGATGAAGGCGGCGGCGTGCCGGATCGCCGCGACGGTGAGGTCGCACACCCGCCGGATCGCCGCGATCTCTTCGGGCCCCTTGATCATCCGAAGGCGCGCCACTGCGGGGAAGGCATCGCGGATGCGCGCCTTCGGATGCGTCCGTTGCAGATGAAAGAGCATGGCCTCGGCGGGCGACCACGCGAAGGTGAAGCCCGTCTCGACCGGCCCGACGCCGCGCCGCCCGGCATCGACGCGGAGCGTGCGGCCCGCCGCCACCCACGCGGACACGGCGGCCTCGAGCGCGGCGACCGGGCGCACGTCGGCAAGCCCCGAGCGCCGGGCGAGTTCGGGGTCGTCGCCGAGGGGACGACCCGGGAAGTCGTTCGCTCGGGCGGCGCTCTCGAAGCGGGCGTCGCGGGGCGGGACGAAGAGCGTGGCCGTGCGGGCGTCGGCGTCGAGGGCGAGGACGGCGTCGGGCGTCTCGAGGCCGGTCAGATAGAGGAAGTCGTCCGTCTGCCGGAACGTGAAGCCGTGAGAGACGCCCGTGCGGGCCGGGACGAGGAAGACGCCGCCGCCGTCGGCCCGGAGCGCGTCGATCATGCGGGCGCGCCGTCCGGCGAAGACGGCCTCGTCGAAGGGCAGATCGGTCCAGTCGAAGAAGCGCTCCTCGGGCGTCTGCGCCGGAGCGGGGGCGGCGAGGAACGCGCTCGCACCGAGCGCAACGAGGGCCGCTTTCACGACGAACATCGAGCATTTTCGAGCGAGACGGGCGCGGGACGGATGCTTTGTCATGGAAAAATGGGGTTATCGCACGAGGAGGACCGGACATTCGGTGGAGGCGAGGAGGCTCGAGAGGCCGTCGGCGCGGAGGGCTTCGGCCTCGGCGGGGCCGACGAGGAGCCCGGCCCGTTCTTCGCGCGTGACGTGGGCCACGCGGGCGGGCGAGAGGTCGGAGAGCGGGCGAAAGTGGATCTCGGGCGCTCCCTGGCCATGGCGCGCAATGAGCGCGCGCTGCCGCTCGAAGATCGTCTCGGCGTCGGGGCCGGTGACGAGGACGACGAGGGGGCTGTCGGCGTCCTGACGGGCGAGGAAGGCGGCGAGGCGAAGGGCGCGTTCGGCGGCGGGAGAGGCGTCGTAGAGCGCGATCACGGGCAGGTCCAGCCGGACGCCGCGCCGGAGCACGAGCACCGGGACGCCCACGCGGGCGATGACGGCGCGGGCCGTCGCGCCGAGCTTGCGGCGGCTCGCCTCGGTGTGGCCTGACTGCCCGAGCGCGAGGAGGTCGGCTTCGGCGGCGGCCGCAAGCAGTTCCGCGGTTACCTCGCCCTCGACGATGCGGAACGTGGCGGAGGTCTCGGCCCGCGCCGCGACGGCCTCGAACATCCGTCGCGCTCGCTCGGCGAGGACGCGGAACTCTCGCCGCACGCCCGCGCTCTCGAACGGCCTCGCCGCGCACGCAAGCGGGTCGATCACGCGGGTGAACGGGAGCGCCGCGGCCCGGAGCACGGCGCGGTCGGTGACGAAGAGGCCCGTCAGTTCGGCGTTCAGCCGTGCGGCGAGCAGCGCCGCCGCTTCGAGCGCCGCCCGGCTGTGCGCCGAGGCGTCGAGCGCGACGAGGATGCGCCGGATGAGGAGGTCGTGCGCGGGCTCCGTCATGTCAAAGCTCGTCTTCGGTGGAGGCGTCCGCGCGAAGGAACGCCTGTCGTCGCTCGGCCATCTCTGCCAGGCGGTCGATCACCCGGCGGTTGACCGTGCCTTCGGGATACGTGCCGTCGGGCCTCCGTTGGCCGGCAGGCATCCCGGTGAGCAGTTCGATGCCTTCGTCCACGGTGCGGACCGGGTAGACGTGAAACCGCCGGTCCCGCACGGCCTCGACGACGCGCGGGGCCAACATCAGATGCTTGACGTTCGAGGCGGGGATGAGCACCCCCTGTTCGCCCGTGAGCCCCCGCGCCCGGCATACGTCGAAGAAGCCCTCGATCTTTTCGTTGACCCCGCCGATGGGCTGCACCTCGCCGCGCTGGTTCACCGAGCCGGTGACGGCGAAGGCCTGCCGGAGCGGCAGATCCGCGATGGCCGAGAGGAGCGCGTACAATTCGGCGCACGAGGCGCTGTCGCCCTCGATGCCGCCGTACGACTGCTCGAAGACGAGGCTGGCCGTGAGCGAAAGGGGCCGGCTGCGCGCATACCGCCCGCCGAGGAAACCCGCGAGGATGAGCACGCCCTTCGAGTGGATGGGGCCGCTCAGATCGACCTCACGCTCGATGTCGACCACTTCGCCGGAGCCCAGGCGCACGCGCGCGGTGATGCGGCTCGGCTTGCCGAAGGCGAAGCTGCCGAGCTGGAGCACCGAAAGGCCGTTGACCTGCCCCGTCACCGCGCCGTCGGTGCTGACGTAGATCGTGTCGCGGAGGATCTGCTCCTGCATCCGGGTGCGGAGCCGGTCGGCCCGGCGCTCCTGCGCGTCGAGGGCGCGCTGGATGTGCGCGGCGCGTATGACGGCGGAACCGTCGTCCTGTCCGGCCCAGTAGTCGGCTTCCCGGAGGAGGTCGGTGAGGCTCTG
This sequence comes from Rhodocaloribacter sp., assembly GCF_056451265.1. NCBI lineage: Bacteria > Pseudomonadati > Rhodothermota > Rhodothermia > Rhodothermales > Rhodothermaceae > Rhodocaloribacter > Rhodocaloribacter sp. The sequence goes on from NZ_JBWOPL010000121.1 coordinate 6,782, forward strand.
GAGGTGGGTCGTCAGCTTCTCGGCGTCTCCGGCGAGGCGGGCGCCGCGCTCGATCGTTCGGCAGACGGCGTCGCGCGCCAGCGGCCGCAACCCCTCCCGATGCGCCAGCCGCGCCAGCATCTCGGCATAGCGCCGCTCGCGCCCGTCCGTCCGATCCATATCCGTTTCAAAGTCGGCCATCACCTTGAAAAGCTCGGGGAAGTCGGGGTCGTAGGCCTGAAGGAGATAATACAACTCCGGCTCCCCGACGAGCACCACCTTCACCTCGAGCGGGATCGGCTCCGGTTCGAGCGTGACGGTGCTGATCAGGCCGCTCGCCTCGCCGGGCGTCTCGATGCGGATCTTCCGGGCGAAGAGCGCGCGCTTGAGGCCCTCCCACGCGAAGGGCTGCGCGAGCACTTTGCGCGCCTCCACGATGAGGTACCCGCCGTTGGCCCGGTGCAGCGCTCCCGCCTCGATCAGGTTGAAATCCGTCACGAGCGTGCCCATCCGGGCCAGATGCTCGATGTGGCCGACGAGGTTTTTGTAATGCGGGTTGTCCTCGTAGATGACGGGCGCGCCCTCGCTCGATCCATGATCGACGATCACGTTGACGCGATACCGCCGCATCGAAAGGGCGCCGGTTTCTTCGGCGGCGGAGTCGTCCGGCGTGGCGTGCTCGTCGCTCGCCTGCCGGGCCTGGAGGAACGTGTCGACATGGTCGATGAGGTCCTTCTCGACGGCGTCGAGGTAGGCGCGGACGGCCTCGAGGTCGGCGTATCGTGCGCGAAGGGTTTCGATGAGGTCGGAGACGGCGTATCGGGCCACCTCGCGGTTGAGCGCGCGCAGCCGTTCGCGAAGCTCCCGCATCCGGCGCGGCGCTTTCCGGAGGATCCTGATCAACTCCTCCTGAAACTGCTCGATGACTTCCTGAATGCGTTTGCGTTCTTCCTCGGGCAGTTCCTGAAACTCTTGCGGCGAGAGCACTTCGCCGTCGTTGCCTTCTTTCATCGGGGCGAAAGCGAACCCGGCAGGCGCCCGCAACAGGGCGATGTGCTTTTCGCGCGCGCGCTCCTGAAGGTCTTTGAGCGCTTTTTCCTCTTCCTCGCGCGCCTCCTCTTCGGTGGCCTGCCGCCGCATCTGATAGTCTTCGCTCTCGAAAGCCGCCTCCAGCGCCGCCTGCGCCTCGTCGATGAGCCGGGCCATGTCATCGCGGAAAGCGCTGCCGCGCCCGGCGGGCAACGGAAGCGCGCGCGGCCGCCGCGCCTCGTCGAAATTGTTCACGTAGCACCAGTCCTGCGGCGTCGTCCGGCGTTCGGCTTCGCGTTCGAGGAAGTGGCGCACGAGCGCCCGTCGCCCCAGCCCCGCCGGTCCCACGGCGAAGATGTTGTACCCGGCGTGCCGCATGCCGATGCCGAAGTGGACGGCCTCCACCGCGCGCGGCTGCCCGATGACGACGGGCTCACCGTCGAGACCTTCGGTCGTCTCAAAGTCGAACTGCGCCGGGTCGCACCGGCGATAGAGGGCTTCGGGCGGGAGGGGCGGCACGGGCATGCGAAAGGCGAGTCGTAAGCGGGAAAGGGAAGGGATGGAGCAAACCTAACGCGCGCGTCGGAAGGATGCCACCGTCAATGGCTGCCGGGCGATCCCCGATGCGGGCGCGGCGCGCTTTCCCGCGAGGCCCTCTCGATCACTCGGGAAGGTACTTCGCCGGGATGGGCGGCCCGGATTGTTCGCTGTCCCAGAAAATGTTGAGCACCCACCAGCGCGCGCCGTCGTGCAGGAGCTGGAAGCTGTTGATGCCGCGCACAAACGGCTCGGGGTCCTCGGCCTTGTGCCGCGACTCGTACGTCGAGAAGGCGTGGAGGACGTGGCCATAGGCATCCGTCGTCCGGTGGATTTCCCGCTCAAAGAAGCCGTTTTGTTCGAGGTAGGCGCCGGCCCGCTCGATGTAGTCGTCGATGGAGAGGAAGACGGGCGCGAAGGCTCCGTTTTGCGTCGGTTGCACGGGGATGAGGCGGGCGGACGGGTGAAAGAGCGAGCGAAAACGGTCCCAGTCGCGCGCCTGTCCGGCGGGACCGGAGATAACCTCGTAGACGGCGTGCATGAGTCCGTCCACGGTCTCGACGTCGGCGGGGTCGGCTTCGGGAAGCGGGGTGGGGTCCTGGGCCCGGAGGGCGGCGGGAAGGAGCAGGCCGAGGGCGAGGACGAGTGCGAAAAAGCGCGCGGGGCAAAAGGAGGGCATGGCGGAGCGGGATGGTGGGGCGGAGGATGCCGCCGCAGGGACGTCCGGTTTCAGTCGTCCCTGAGCGGCTCGGGCGACGCCGTGTACGTGCGCCCGAAGCGATCGGTTGCCTCCACGCGGATGTCGCTCGCATCGGGCGCGACGGGGGCGTAGAAGAGATGCGCGACGGGCACGGGCTCGACCCACGGGCGGTGCTCGGGCTTGTCCGCTCCGCGATGGAGGCGTTCCGAGAGCGGGTCCGTGCCGATGCGCCGGGCCATCTCGCCCTTGCGTTCGCCGTTCTCATACCAGACCACCGTCCACTCGGGGTCCCAGTCCCACACGTTGGCGACGATCTCGTCGGGGGCGTTCGGGTCCGCGCCGCGCGCATACACGCGCATCTGGCGCCCGGCCTCGCGGCCCGTGCTCTTGTATCGCCATCGCAGCGTTTCGCCGTGTGCCTCGAAGACGGCATAGCCGTTCGGCGTGCCGTCATAGCAGATGTCGCCGCTCCACCATGCGCCGCACACCGTGCCGCAGACGTGCTCGTGCGTGCCGTGCTCGAAGACGTGCTCGTTCTCGTGCGTGTGGCCGGAGATGATGTGCGCCTCGAAGGGCTCGAGCAGCCGGTAGAGCGCCTCCCGGTTCGTGATCGAGGCGGCGATCGGCGGGGTGTCGCCGCCCGCCCGGCGAAAGCGCGTGCTCAGCGCGGGGATGTGGGTGAAAATCACCACGGGCCGCCCGGCCTCGACGCGGGCGAGGTCCTGCGCCAGCCACCCGAGCTGATCGGCGTCGAGATAGCCGAGGTAGCCGGCGGCGTGCCAGAAGACGTCGTCGAGCACGACGTAGTGCACCGCGCCCCGGTCGAAGGAATAGTGCGTGGGGCCGAAATGGGCGGAGAACGTGTGGGCCGAGTCGGCGTCGGTCATGCCGCCATAGTCGAGGTCGTGGTTGCCGATGACCTGAAAGAAGGGCAGCCCCATCGCGGCGACGGCGCGCTCGTACTCGGGGTAGAGGTCGAGGTGGTCGAACATGATGTCGCCGCACGCCACGCCGAAGACCGGCGTCTGGCCGAGCGCGGCGGCGGTGGCGCGCACGTCCGGGACGGTCTCGGCATGGAAGCGGTTCATCTCGAAGCCGTCCTGCGTTTGCGGGTCGGCGAGGACGAGGAAGGCGTGGCGCTCGTCGGAGGTCGGGAGCGGCTCGAGGTCGAAGGCGGCCTGCATCTCGCCCCGGGAGTCGGGGCGCATCGGCGCGTAGAAACGCGCGGTGCCGGTGGGGTTGCGCGGCACGGCGTATCCGGCGGGTATCGAGAGGTAGACGAAGGGCTGTCGCCCGTCGGCGATGAGCTCGAAAGCGCCGTCGGCGTCGGTGGCGGTCCCGGTGACGCCGTCGGTGACGGCCACCCCGGCGAGGCCGCGTCCGCCCGTCGCCACACGCCCCCGCACGCGCACCGGCGTGGCGGGCCTCGCCGGCGCCGGGAGCGGACGATACGGGTCGGCGAGGAGGAAGGACGGGCAGGCGAGGGCGGCTCCGGCGAGCGTCGCGCGCTTCAGGAAGCGTCGGCGGCTCCGGTTGTGGGGCGAGCGGTGGTTCATCGGAAGGTGGGGAAAGGAGCGGGCAGGCTGTCGGGGGGGGCGCGCCGGTCAGTCTTCGTCTTTGGCGAGGAGCGATCGGCGGAACGACTTCAGCACGAGCACGGGGCAGGGGGCGCGGCGCACCACCCGCTCGGCCACACTGCCGATGAGCAGGTGATCGAGCCCCGTCAGGCCGTGCGTCGAGATCACGATGAGGTCGCTCTCGTGCTCCTCGGCGAAGCGGGGGAGGTCGCGTCCGGCGCGGCCTTCGAAGACGTGATACGTGACCGGAACGTCCGGCCCGTCGGTCTCGGAAAAGAACCGCATCATTGCCTCGATGGCCTCTTCTTCGATGTGGGGGTAAATGTCTTTGAGCGATTTCGCGGCGATCCCGTAAAAAGCGGGGTGGATGACCTCTTCGAGGACGTGCACCAGCTGAACGGAGGCATCGTACGCCTCGGCGATCTCGCGCGCCACGGTGAGCGCCTCCCGCGAATGCTCGGAAAAGTCGATGGGCACGAGGATCCGTTTGATCTCGACGGGCGCTTCCACGTCCTCGGGCTTCCGGATGGCGAGCACGGGACACGGCGCGTGGCGGATGACCTCCTCGGCCACGCTGCCGATGAGGATGCGCGGGAGCCCGCGTCGCCCGTGCGTGCCCATCACGATGAGGTCGATGTCCTCCTCCTCCGCATACTCGACGATGGACGGAGCCGCCGAGAGGTTGCGTCGATGCGCTCGCACGATGGTCAGCCCCTGCTCCTGCCCCTCGGGAATCTGCGCCTCCATGTCCCGCTCGGCAATCTTGCGGAGCTTTTCATAGATCGCCTCCTGGTCGGGGAAATGATGGGCGGGGTTGTGCGGATCCTCGGAGAGAAACACCGTCACGTGGAGCATGTGCAGCTCGGCCTGATACCGGTGCGCAAGGTACAGCGCATAGGTGAGCGCGTGCGTGGAGGTCTCGGAGAAGTCGGTCGGGAAAAGGATCTTGCGGACGTTGAGCATGGCCGGGAGGTCGGGGTGGAAAGGACGGGCAGATGACGCGCCCAAATTGCGAATTCGGAAGGAGGCATGCAAACGGAAAACGCGACGGTCTTCGCGCGCGCGTCTTCTTTCCCGGAATCACGTGAAGTGTGCAGGTTTCCCCTACAAGCGCGCCGGCATGCGGGACGTACCTTCCGGGCGATTGTCCAACGAACGCTGCGGGAGGCCGACGCCATGCCTCGAATAATCGAACCGTTCCGGATCAAGATGGTCGAGCCGATCCGGATCACGAGCCGGGAAGAACGCGAGCGTTACCTCGCCGAAGCCGGGTACAACCTCTTTTGCGTCCCCTCCGACGCGATCCTCATCGACCTGCTCACCGACAGCGGCACGGGGGCGATGAGCGCCGAGCAGTGGGCGGCCATGATGCGCGGCGACGAGTCGTATGCCGGAAGCCCGAGCTTCCGCCGGTTCAAGCATGCCGTGCAGGACATCTTCGGCTTTCGCCACGTCATCCCCACGCATCAGGGGCGGGCGGCGGAACGCATCCTCGCCGCCACGCTCGTCCGGCCCGGCGACGTGGTGCCGAACAACACCCACTTCGACACCACGCGCGCCAACCTCGAAGCTGCCGGAGCCGTCGCCGTGGACCTTCCGTGCTCCGAAGCGCGTGAACTCGCCACGCCTTTTCCTTTCAAGGGCAACATCGACCTCGAAGCCCTCGCCCGCGTGCTCGACGAGAACCCCGGCCGCGTTCCCTTTGCCATGATCACCGTGACGAACAACGGCGGCGGCGGGCAGCCCGTCTCGATGGAAAACATCCGGACGGCCTCCGAGATCTGCCATGCCCGGGGTGTGCCGCTCTATATCGATGCGTGCCGCTTCGCCGAGAACGCGTATTTCATCCACGCCCGCTCGCCGGAATACGCCGGGACGCCGCTCATCGAGATCGCCCGCGAGATGTTCTCGTACGCCGACGGATGCACGATGAGCGCCAAGAAAGACGGCATGGCGAACATCGGCGGCTTCCTGTGTACGAACGACAACGCCGTAGCCCAACAGGAGCAGGCGCTCCTCATCCTCACCGAAGGCTTCCCGACGTACGGCGGACTCGCCGGGCGCGACCTCGAGGCCATCGCGGTCGGGCTGTACGAGGCGCTCGACCTCCACTATCAGCAATACCGCGCCTCTTCCACACGCTACCTCGGCGACCACATCGCGGCGGCGGGCGTGCCCATCGTGCAGCCTCCCGGCGGCCACGCCATCTACATCGACGCGGCGGCGATGCTCCCGCACCTCCCGAAGGCACAGTATCCGGGGCAGGCGCTCGTCGTCGAACTGTACCGGCACGGCGGCATCCGCTCCGTCGAGATCGGCTCGGTGATGTTCGGTCGCCCGGACCCGGAGACGGGCCGGGAGACGTTCGCCGAGAACGAACTTGTGCGGCTGGCCATCCCCCGGCGCGTCTATACGAAGAGCCAGATCGACTACGTGGTGGACGTGGTCGGAGAGGTGTACGAGCGGCGTGCGGAGGTGCGCGGCGTGCGGATCGTCGAGCAGCCGCCGATGCTCCGGCACTTCACGGCCGTCTTCGAACCGGTGTGACGCTCAGGAGCCGGGCCGGAGCATGCCGCGCACGACGTCGAAGTCGCCGTCGTTCGGAGCGGGGCGGAGGCCGAGGATGTGCGCCATCAGGTTGTAGAGGTGGACGTTCTCGAACGGCTCGACCTGGAGTCCCCGGCGAAACGCCGGACCGTGCGCCACGAAGAGCGCATGCATCGACGGGAGGTAGTTGTCGTAGCCGTGCGTGCCGCCGACGAAGCGGTCGCGGTGGGTCTCGAACCACGCCCGCTCGGTGGCGATGCTCCACCCCTCGTCCGCCACGGCGATGAGCTCCGGAATGCGATAGTGCGCGCGGAAATGCCATTTTTCGGGCGTTTCCATGCGGTGATACACCTGGAGGTGCGGGTGGGCGCCCTCGAGCGCGGCGAAGACGGCCTCGGCCCTCCCTTCTTTCGGACGCGCCATGAAGACGGGCGAGCGGTCCACCACCACCACGTCGTCGAGGTCGAGGTAGTCGTCGAGGACGATGACGCGCTCGGGCGAGGTGGCCGCCATGCCGTGGTCGGCGACGACGATGAGGTTGACGGCCTCGAAGAGGCCCCGCGCTTCGAGGCCCGCGACGAGACGGGCGAGGTAGCCGTCGACGCGCGTGACGGCGGCGGCGGTCTCCGGTGCATCCGGCCCGTGGCGGTGGCCCTCCGAGTCCACGTCGCTGAAATAGAGGGTGAGGAACGTGGGGCGCTCGGCTTCCGGGAGGTCGAGCCATCCGAGCACCTCGTCCACGCGCTCGTCGCCGGGCACGCGGCCGTCGAACCGTTTCCAGTACGTCGGGCGCACCCCCTCGATGGCGGCTTCGGAGCCGGGCCAGAAGTACGTTCCGGCGATCTGCCCCTGTTGCTCGGCGGTCACCCACAGCGGCTCGCCGCCCCACCACCGCGCATCTTCGATGGCCTCCCGGTTGCTCAGGCTGAACCAGGCATCCATCTTCGGGTCGTACATGTTGTTCGCGATGATGCCGTGATGTTCGGGATAGAGGCCGGTGACGGTGGTGTAGTGGTTGGGGAACGTCTTCGTGGGGAAGGACACCCGCATGCCGCGCGAGGCGCGCACCCCGCCCTCGGCCAGGCGCTTGAGCGTCGGGGCCTCGTAACGGTCGAGGTAGTCGTACCGGAAGCCGTCGAGGGAGATGAGCAGCACCGTCGGCGGGAGCGCCGGGGCGTCGTCGGAAGGGCCGACGGTCGTTTCTGCGGGCCGCTCGGCGGCTTCGGGCGTGCGGCAACCGAGGGCGAAGAGGCTCAGGCCGAGGAAGAGCGCGGCGAAAAACGCGGGGAGGCGGAACGGAAGCTTCATGGCGAGCGAGGGAAAGATCATACGGCGAGTGGGAAGATAGCCGCCGCCGCCCGCATTGAGAAGACCGCCCGTCGCACGAATGGCTTTTTCGAAAAAAAGGCCGGGACTCGCGAGGGAGCCCCGGCCCGAAGGATTGGACGCGAGACGGGTCGGGCGGCGCCGGTCGAGGCGGCGCGGGTTGCAGCCGACGACGCTTATTTCCGCCCGAAGAGGTAATAGAGGATGAGGCCGCCGACGGGGAAGAAGAAGATCAACAGTCCCCAGAGCACCTTGTCGCCGAAGCTCCGGTCGCTTCCGGCCACTTCGAGGAGGGCGACGATGTCGAGGATGAGGATGAGGAGGCCGCAGATGCCGTAGCCCCACCCGTACTGAAGGCGTTCCATGAGGTTCGGCCCTCCGCATCCGGTGAGAACGAGAGCGGACAGGCCCAGCGTGAGAGCGGGGAGAAGGGGGGATAGCTTCGCGCGCATGATGGTGATCGGGCTTGGTTGGGAGAGGCATTCCGTAAACATTCCAGTATACGACGCTTCCCGAAAAAGTTGGCCTCGCTTCGTTCTTTTGACGGAGCGACGGGCGTGCGGCGCCGGGACGACGGGGCGGAACAGCCCTTCGTAAAGGCTCGTTCGAGAGATCCCTTTTCGAAACGATTGCGTCGGCCTCATGAAGATCGGACCGATAGACTTTGGCGAACGCCCCCTCTTTCTCGCGCCCATGGAGGACGTGAGCGACCCGCCGTTCCGCATCCTGTGCAAACGGTACGGGGCGGACATGATGTACACCGAGTTCATCTCGTCCGGCGGCCTCGTTCACGACGCAGAGGGTTCGCACAAGAAGCTCGACATCTTCGAGGAGGAACGCCCGATCGGCATCCAGATCTTCGGCGGCGACATCGAACAGGTGCGCGAGGCGGCGAAGATCGTCGATGCGGTGGGGCCGGACGTGATCGACATCAACTTCGGGTGCCCGGTGAAGAAGGTGGTGTGCAAAGACGGCGGCGCGGGCATATTGCGGAACGTGCCGAAGATGCGGGCCCTCACGGAGGCCGTCGTCGCGGCGACGGAGCGTCCGGTGACGGTGAAGACCCGCCTCGGGTGGAACGATGCGTCGATCCGCATCCTCGAGGTGGCGCGGATGCTCGAAGAGGCGGGCGTGCGGGCGCTGGCCGTGCATGCGCGGACGCGGGCGCAGATGTATCGGGGCGAGGCGCGGTGGGCGTGGCTCCGGCGGATCAAGGAGGAGGGCGGCCTCTCGATTCCGCTCATCGGCAACGGCGACGCCACGACGCCGGAGAAGATCCGGGCGATGTTCGACGAGACGGGCGTCGACGCGGTGATGATCGGGCGCGGAGCCATCGGCAACCCGTGGATCTTCCGCGATGCGAAGGTATTCATGGCGACGGGGGAACGGCCGCCGCCGCCGTCGTGGGAGGAGCGCGTGGCCGTGGTGGCGGAGCACCTCACGCTCAAGTGTCGGTGGCTCGGCGAGCGCAAGGGCGTGCTGGAGATGCGGCGCATGTATGGCGGCTACTTCAAGGGCTTTCGCCACGCGAGCCGCCTCCGGCAACTCATCATCGAGGAGCCGTCCCGGGAGCGCATCATCGAACGCTTGTTGAACTTCCGAGAGGACGAGCCGGAGGTGCAGGTGGCCGTCCCCGCGAAGGTGCGACCGGCGCGGTTGTCCGAGGCGCTCGCGGCGAAGCTCCCGTCGCCCGTCGCACGGCCCGAAGCGGTGGAGACGGCGCGGTAGGGGCGCGGGGTGCACTTCGAAGGGCGGGTCGTTATCTTGCGCCCGTCCTTTGCTGCCGACCCCTCACACGCATGCCGGAATACGCGGATATTCTCCTCCTCTTCGGCGTCGGGCTCCTCGCCGGCGTCCTCAACGTCATGGCCGGCGGCGGCTCCACGCTCACCGTGCCCGTGCTCCTCTTCCTCGGCCTCGACGGGGCGACGGCCAACGGCACCAACCGCGTGGCCATCTTCGTGCAGAACATCTTCGCGGTGCTCTCTTTCCGCCGGGAGAAGGTGAGCCGCCTCGAACAGAGCCTGATCTTCGCGGTATGGGCGCTGCCGGGCGCGGTGCTCGGCGCCGTCGCCGCCGTGCGCGTCAGCGACGAGTGGTTCGAGCGCATCCTCGCCGTCATCATGATCGGCGTGGTCATCTCGATGATCATCCCGCGTTCCCGGGACAAGGCGACGACGAACGAGGGCGTCAAGACGTGGTGGATCTATCCCGCGCTCTTCGGAATCGGTTTCTACGGCGGCTTCATTCAGGTCGGCGTCGGCTTCCTGTTCATGGCGGCGTTCTACCACCTCCTCCGGATGAACCTCGTCTTCGTGAACATGCACAAGGTGACGGTGGTGCTGTTGTATACGGTTCCGGCGCTGGCCATCTTCGCATGGACCGGCCACGTGGACTGGGGCCTGGGGTTGAGTCTGGCCGCCGGGAACGCGCTCGGCGCCTGGTGGGCGGCCCGCCTGGCCGTGCGCCGCGGAGAGAAGGTGATCCGCATCGTGCTTGTGGCGGCCATCCTCCTCATGGCGACGAAACTGCTCGTCGACTCGTTATGACGGTCGGCCGTGAGCAAAGGAGGCGGCCCGGCTTCAAGCGAGCGCCCGTATGCGCTACGCCGTCTTCATCCGAAACAGCAGGGCATCCAGCCCCCAGAGCACGAGACCGAGCGCGCCGAAGAAGGAAAGGGCGAGCACGGGCTTCCAGATGACCAGCCCGCCGAAGAAGCCGAGCACGCCGCCGAGGTATTTGATGTAGTTGAGTTGCTCGTTCGTCGTGCGCTTGAGCAGGTTTTCGAGCTGCCGTTCATCGTACTGCATCATGTTGCCCATGATCATCGTGTACACGTCGAGGTTCTCGACGAAGCCAAGCACGATGCGCGTGGCCCACTCCTCGATCTCCTCCGACTTTGCCTCGATGAGCTTCGGCACCCGGTCGAGGAGGTGGTCCATCTCGTCGAGCACGGCATCGAGCGAGGTGGGCAGGTCGCGGATGGCGTTGTCGATGCGGCGTTTGAAGTCCTCTTCGTTGAGGAAGCGGTAGGCCTTCAGCGCGAGGCGGCCGAGGCCCTCTCCGGCATGCTCTTCGATCTTTTGCACGGCTACTTCCGCCAGGCGCATCCGCACCTGTTCGGACGTGAGCACCTGTTCGGCATAACTGGCGGTGAGGCTCTTGAGTTCGGCGCGGAACTCGGGATCCTCGATCACGCCGCGCGTCACCGAGAGCGCCATCTCGCGATACTTCGGGATGATCTGGTGCTCCTCGATCTTCTGCTTGATGATCTCCTCGTTGATGAGCTCCTCGGAGACGGCTTTGGCCAGGCGGAAGATGACGCGCTCGCGCTGCGCGGGGATGAGGCCTTGCCCGAAGATGGGACGCTTGTGGCGCGGATTGAAAAGCATCGTGATCGCCAGCCAGTTCGTGGCGAAACCGATGAGGCCGCTCACCGAAAGGATGCGGAGCAGCCCGTCGAGCGCGAGCGCGCGGCCGAAAGCGGTGACGGAGACGCCGGGGAAATCCCAGACGAAGGAGAAGCCGAAAAGCGCGACGAGCAAAGCGGGCACGAGGCGAAGCACGGGCAGCAGTCGGGCATGCGCCCCCACCGCGCGCGGTGGCTCCGTGAGGCGCTCGGGCTTCGGCTTCTTCGGCGGGAGGTGGCGGCGGACGTATTTGCGGAGCAGCTCCCGCAGATCGCGCGCGCGGGCCCTCGTCAGGGCTTTCGCCTCCGGAAGCGACACCGCCGGCGGCTCCGCCCCGGATGTCATGCCGGGCGCCCGGGCTTCTCCCGAAGGAGTCCGGTCCTCGGATGACGGGCGACCCGGTTCGCGTTCGGACGCCTCTTCGATGCCGGCATCGGGCGTTCCGGCATCGGGCGTTCCGGCATCGGGCGTTCCGGCGCTGTCGGGTGCGGCCGACGGGAGCCCGGGACCGGGAGTCTCGGACGTTGCCTCAGGGGGAGCGCCGGGGTTCGGAGCCGGAGAGGGGGGTGTTTCTTCGCGGGGCATGCGTTCGTAAAAGCGAATCCGCAGGGAATGTTCTCGCTTTCCCCCCGACGGACGGGCGGCGGCGTTGTTTCGCGCGCTCCGGAGCGCGCGTCTTACCGGAAGCCCAGCCGCTCGGCTTCGGCGTGCATGCCCGCGATGACGTTGGCGATGTGCGCGTCGAGGTCGACGCCGAGCGCTTCGGCGCCCTTGCGGATGTCCTCGCGGCTGACGGCGGCGGCGAAGGCCTTGTCCTTCAGCTTTTTCTTGACCGACTTCGGCTTCATCCCTTCGAGCTTCGTCGGGCGCACGTAGGCCACGGCGGTGACGAAACCGGCCAGCTCGTCCACGGCGAAGAGGGTTTTCGCCAGGCGCGTCCGGCGCGGCACGCCCGTGTGTTCGGCATGGCCCAGAATGGCTTCGACGATCTCCTCCGGATAGCCCTTTTCCCGGAGCACCTTCGCCCCGACGAACGGGTGTTCTTCGAGCGAAGGATGGCGCTCGTAGTCCATGTCGTGCAGCAGTCCGGCGATGCGCCAGGTCTCCTCGTCCTCACCGAAGAGCCGGGCGTAGTGCGCCATCGCGGCCTCCACGGCGTATGCGTGGCGGCGCAGGCTTTCGGTCTTCGTCCATTCGTGAAAAAGCGCGAGGGCGTCGTCGTAGGTCGGCATGGTTCGATGTGGGCCAGACGTCTGGGGATGGGGGAACGCTCAGAAGATGTCGATGAGTTTCAACTCCCGGAGGTATTTCCGGGGATGGGTCTTGAAGTCCTCGACGAGGGCGTTGACGCCGTTGAGCGTGGAATCGAGCTTGAGGTAGAGGCCGTCGTCGTTGATGAGCCGTCCGAGCGAGCCCTCTCCCCGGTCGATCCGGGCGATGATGGCGTCGAGCGAGGCGGAGGTGGACTCGAAGGCGGCGAGGTTGCGGTCGAGGCGTGCGAGGACCCGGTTCAGGTTCTGAACGGCCACGCCGACGGAGTCGCCCTGCACGTCGATGAGCTCGTTCAGAGAGCCGGTGAGGGTGTCCGTGTGGGCGAGTATGTTCGAGAGGCGTTGCTCTTCGGCGCGGAAGAAGCGGTTGAACGCCGAGAGGCTGCCGCGTGCGGAGAGGAGGAGCTGCCGGAGGTCGCTCTCGGGGTCGTCGAGGAGCGCGCGCGTGGTCGAGAGCGTGGCGTCGAGGCCGACGAGGACGCTGTCCACCCGGTTGACGAGGGTGGGCGCGCGCGCGCTCAGCGACGTGAGCAGGTCTTCGGCCGTATCGCTCGGGACGTAGCCGCCATCGGGGATGGGGGGATTGCCCGGGGGGCCGAGGATCAGGTCCATCCGCACCACGCCGAGCGCGTCGAAGCCGGTGACGCGTGTGAAGGAACCCTCCGGGATGGGCAGGTCGCTGTCCACATGGAAGCGCACGCGCACCCGGTTGGTCTCCGGGTTGATCCGCACCTCATCGACCGAGCCGACCGTGACGCCGTTGACCCGGACGATGTTGCCCGCGATGAGGCCGGCGGCGTTCTCGAAGTCCGTTTCCAGGTTGGTCGTGCCGCGGAAGAGCGGCAGGTCCTCGAAGAAGCGGATGCCGAGGATGAAGATGATCGCCGTCAGGAGGATGGCGGTTCCGACTTTGAGTTCGTTGCCGTATTTCATAGAGGTAGGGTCATCGGTCGTCGGTCCGGCGCGTGGGGCCGAGGGCTAGGTGCGAAGCGCGGGTTTGCCGATCTGGTATTCATTGGCCCGCACGAAGCGGCAGAGCACCGGGTCGTGGCTCTCGTGCAACGCCTCGATGGTGCCGGTCCAGTGCATGTGGCCGTTGTGGATGAAGGCGGCCCGGTCGGCGATGGTGAGCACCGAGTGCATGTCGTGCGTGACGACGATGTTGGTCATGTGCAGTTGATCGGTCAGGCTCTTGATCAACTCGTCGATGGTGTTCGAGGTCTCCGGGTCGAGGCCGCTGGTGGGCTCGTCGTAGATGACGTACCGGGGGCGGAGGGCCACGGCGCGGGCCAGCGCCACCCGCTTGCGCATGCCGCCGGAGAGTTCGGCGGGCATCTTCGGCCCGACGTCCGGAAGCTGAACCATCGAGAGGCACTGCTCCACCTCCGCGCGGATCTCGGCCTCGGTCATGTCGGTGAACGTGCGCAGCGGGAAGGCGACGTTCTCGAACGAGTTCATGGAATCGAAGAGCGCGCCGCCCTGAAAGAGCACGCCGAACTCCCGACGCACCTTTCGCAGTTCGTCATACGAAATCGCGTCGATGTCGATGCCGTCGACGATCACGCGGCCCCGGTCGGGTTTGAGCAGGCCGATGAGGTGCTTCATCAGCACGCTCTTGCCCGAGCCGCTCCGCCCGATGATCGCCAGCGTCTCACCCTCGGGAATCCTGAGCGAGACGTCGATCAGCACCGGCTTGCCGCCGAAGCTTTTGTATATGTGTTCGACTTCGATCATGGGTTGGTGGAAGGTCCGCCGACGCTCACAGGAGCACGATCGCCAGCACGAGGTCGGCCAGCAGAATATAGACACAGCTGGTGACGGCGGCCTGCGTGGTGCTCTTGCCCACGCCTTCGGCGCCGCCGCCGGTGAAGTAGCCTTTATAACACGAGATCGACGTGATGACGAAGCCGAAGACGAGCGACTTGATGACGCCGAAGATCGGATCGAAGGGCTGAAAGAACTCCCGCGCCCCGTCGATGAACTCGCCCGCCGTGACGTATCCGCTCAGCGAGCCGACGAAAAGCCCGCCGGTGATGCCGATGAAGCTGGCGGCGATGTAAAGCACCGGAAACATCACGATGCCGGCCAGCACGCGCGGCACGATCAGGTAGCCGATGGAGTTGAGCCCCATCGCTTCGAGCGCGTCGATCTGTTCGGTCACACGCATCGTGCCCAGCTCCGCCGCGATGCGCGCGCCCACCCGCCCGGCCAGGATAAAACCCGTCACGACGGCCCCGAGTTCGAGGATCATCGACGGGACGACGATCGAGCCGATGATGGTTTTCGGGATGAACGGAGAGACGAGCTGGTAGGCCGTTTGCACCGTCGTCACGGCGCCCGAGAAAGCCGCCGCCAGCGCCACGATGGGGATCGAGTCGATGCCGACCCGCATCATCTGTTCACTGATGTTCTTGCGATAGACCTTGAAGTCGCTCAGAGACCGGAAGGCATGATACAGCAAAAGGCTGTATCGGCCCAGCGCCGCGACGGGTTCGAGCATGAAGGCGGTAAGCGAAAGCGAAGACGTGCGCACGCGCATGGGGGAAGGTCGAATCTCGGTAGAGGAGCCCTGGAAGCCGAAGCCGCGAGAGCCAACGTACGCACCTCCGCCCGCTTCGGATGCTTTCCAAGATGAAAAGTGCGTTAGGTTTCGAGAAGGCTCGCGCCGGACCTCTCGGCGGGGTGACGCCGTGCTGTCAGGCCCCGTGCGTATATTGCATGGGAGATCGCCGGGCACGCTTTCGTTACAGGGCCATCTGTGCCATAGCCGCCCTCAGAGAGGGGAACGTAACGTGAGACGGCTTCTCGCGCGAAGAGGGCATGCCCGGCGCCGTTCTTCCCTCCAACGGAAACCCCTGCGCGAGGTTCGCACCCGCACGCGGGCGACGGGGATCCTTTGAACCCCCCGTATTCGTTCGCATGGAAGGTCTCTCGCGCGGCAAAACCCACCCTGTTGACCACTGAAAACATGGCCAAAACCCGAACCCGATACGTGTGCCAGGTATGCGGGCAGGTTTCCCCCCAGTGGATGGGGAAGTGTCCGAGCTGCGACGCGTGGAGCTCGCTCGTCGAGGAAGTTGCGCCGACGCCGGTGAAGGCGCGGGTGGGGCGCGCCGTCGGTGCGGAGGGCGGGAGGCACCCGGCGGCGCTCTCCGAGGTGAGGCTCGGCGAGGAGGCGCGCCTGCGCACGGGCGTGAGCGAGTTCGACCGGGTGATGGGCGGCGGCATCATGAGCGGCTCGGTCACGCTCGTCGCCGGGGACCCCGGCATCGGGAAAAGCACGCTGATGACCGAACTCGGCAAGCACCTGCCGAAACGACGGTTGCTCTACGTGACGGGGGAGGAGTCGCCCCGGCAGGTGAAGCTCCGCGCCCGCCGCCTCGGCGTGGAGAGCGACGCCTTCTTCCTCTTTCCCGAGACGAACGTGGAAGCCATCCTCGCGGCGGCCCGAGAGACGGAGCCGGACCTGATGATCGTGGATTCCATCCAGACCCTCTTCCGGCCCGACCTCGAAAGCGCGCCGGGCTCGGTGAGCCAGGTGCGGGAGAGCGCCGCCTCGCTGATTCACCTCGCCAAACAGATCGACCTCCCGGTGTTCCTCGTCGGGCACGTCACGAAAGACGGGGCCATCGCCGGGCCGCGCGTGCTCGAACACATGGTCGACACCGTGCTCTACCTCGAGGGGGACCGGCATCACGCCTATCGCATCCTCCGCGCCGTCAAGAACCGTTTCGGCTCGACGAACGAGATCGGCGTCTTCGAGATGCGGACCGGCGGGCTCGCCGAAGTGATCAATCCGAGCGCCATCTTCCTCTCGCAACGCGCCTACGGCGTCAGCGGTTCGACGGTCGTGTGCGCGCTCGAAGGCACGCGCCCGTTGCTCGTCGAGATCCAGGCGCTCGTCACGCCGAGCACGTATGCGTCGCCGCAGCGCACGGCCACCGGCTTCGACAACCGCCGCCTGCAGATGCTGCTGGCGGTTCTCGAAAAGCGCGAGGGACTGCGCCTTGCCTCGCACGACGTGTTCGTCAACGTGGCCGGGGGGGTGCGCCTGACCGAGCCCGCCGTGGACCTCGGCATCCTCGTGGCCGTCGCCTCCTCCTTCCACGATGTCCCGACGGACACCGGCACGGCGCTCATCGGCGAGGTCGGGCTCGGCGGGGAGGTGCGCACCGTCAGCCGGATCGAGGCGCGCCTGAAAGAGACCGCCAAGCTCGGCTTCGAACGCGCCCTCGCGCCGGAGCACAACCTCAAGGGCATCGA